>DASQFA010000403.1:0-4984 GCA_035633375.1 Rubrivivax sp. | reverse complement strand
GCCTGCCGAAGACCAGCGGCTTTGCGGGCTACGCGGTGGGGTTCGACGGTCGAGAACACGAAGGCGCTTGTCGAGCGCTGCATTTGCGCGGCCTCGAAAGCACCGAGAACCCGGCCGGCATTGGGGTGGCCAACGGAGAGAGTAAGCATTCTCTGAACGGAGTTGGCCACCCCAATGGCGGCCAGCGAGCACCACCGGTTGTTTGAAGGTCCGCGTTGGGCAAACGTTTGAGAGTCCGCTATACGCTGTAGGAAGCCCGAGCAACCGATGCCATCGCGCACAGAGGCTTATCAGAAGTACGCCAGCATCCTCTCCAGCGCCATCGTGAAGGGCTGCTGCATCAGTGGCAGCGTGAGCAGGATGCCGACCAGCCCGACGCCCAGCGTGATCGGGAAGCCGATGGCGAAGATGTTGATCTGCGCGGCCACGCGTGAAATCACGCCCAGCACCAGGTTCACGAAGGTCAGCATCGCCACCATCGGCAAGGCGATCCACAGGCCTGTTGCAAAGATCATCGCGCCCCATTCGTGCGGCCGCGCCTGCTGCAAGAAGACGAAGGGCTCGTCGCTCACCGGGAAGGCGTTGAAGCTGTTCACCAGCGCCGCGATGATCAGCAGGTGCCCGTTGATGACGATGAAGAGCCAGCCGACGATGGCGCCGAAGAAGCGGCTGGTGGCGGTGGTCTGGCTGGCGGTCAGCGGGTCAAAGAAGCCGGCGAAGTTCAGGCCCATCTGCAGGCCGACCATCTCGCCGGCCAACTCGATGGCGGCAAACACCAGCCGCACCGCAAAACCCAGGCTGATGCCGATGAGCAGTTGCTGCAGCACCAGCATGAAGGCGGCCATCGAATCCAGCGCCACCTGCGGCGTCGGTGGCAGCGAGGCCTGCGCCGCGATGGCCACCAGCGCGGCCAGGCCCACACGCACGCGAACCGGCACGGTGCGCGTGCCCAGCAGCGGCAGCGAGGAAAACAACGCCAGTGCGCGCAGGAAGGGCCACAGCAGCGGGGTGATCCAGGCCAGCACATCGGCCTCGGTGAAGCTGATCATGCCGGGTGCATTGCGACGAAGCGAGCTGGGGTGCCACCCAGCAGCCTGCGCGGGGACGGCCGCGTCGGGCCGCGGGTGGCGCCACCCCGCGGGGGAACGCCGAAGGCGCTTGGCGGGCGGGTCATCCAATCATGCCGGGTATCGACTGCAGCGTGCGCTGCAGGTACTCGACCAGCGTGCTCATCATCCATGGGCCGGCGAAGGCCAGCACCGCCACCGCCGCCACCACCTTGGGCACGAAGGACAGAGTGGCCTCGCTGATCTGCGTGGCCGCCTGGAACACACTCACCACCAGGCCCACCACCAGCACCGTCAGCAGCACCGGGGCACTCACCAGCAGCAGCTGCAGCAGGCCTTCCTGGCCGAGCGTGAAGACCTGTTGCGAGTTCATGGGGTTCAGGTGGCGAAGGACGCGGCCAGCGAGCCGAGCAGCAGGTTCCAGCCGTCGGCCAGCACGAACAGCATCAGCTTGAAGGGCAGGGCGACGAGCACTGGCGACAACATCATCATGCCCAGGCTCATCAGCACGCTGGCGACGATCATGTCGATCACCAGGAAGGGGATGAAGATCATGAAGCCGATCTGGAACGCGGTCTTCAGCTCGCTGGTGACGAAGGCCGGCAGCAGCACCTTCAGCGGCACGTCCTCGCCCTTGATGTCGCCCGGCAGCTTGGCCAGCCTGGCGAAGAGCATCACGTCGGCCTGGCGCGTCTGCTTGAGCATGAACTCGCGCATCGGCACTTCACCGCGCCTGAGCGCCTCGTCGAAGGCGATCTGGTTGGCGGCGAAGGGCTGGTAGGCCTTTTCGTACACCTGCTCGAAGGTCGGGCTCATGACGAAGAAGGTCAGGAACAGGCTCAGCCCGATGATCACCTGGTTGGGCGGCGCGGCCTGCGTGCCCAGCGCCTGGCGCAGCAGCGACAGCACGATGACGATGCGCGTGAAGCCGGTCATCAGCAACAGCACCGCCGGCAGGAAGCTCAAAGCGGTGAAGAACAGCAGCGTCTGGATCGGCACCGAATAGCTGGTGCCGCCCGCGCCCTGGCCCACCACCAGCGGCAGCCCCGGATTGCCTTGCGCCAGCGCGGCACCGCCGAGGCCCAGACCGATGGCCAGCGCCAGCCCGTGTCGCAAGCCCACCCGACGCCGTGGCAGGAGACGCATGTTCAAGGCTCGCGCCGCAAGCGCGACAGCAGTTGCGCGAAGGTGACGGCCGGTACGGCCGCATCCGGCAGCGGCTCGCCCTGCGGCTCCATCGTGTGCAGCGTGGTGATCGACTGGCTGCATACGCCCAGCACCAGCCAGCGGCGCGCGGCGCCGGCGCCGACCTCGACGATGGCCAGGCGCTGCGAGGGCGACAACGGCAGCACGGCGACGCTGCGCATCGGCCCGCTGCCGCGCGTGCCACCCAGCGACGTGCGCTTGAGCAGCCGCAGCGCCAGCGGGATCAGCACGATGATCGCGCCGAACCACAGCAGGGGCATCCAGTTCACGACCATCGGCTTCAGGTTCTGCTCAGCCGGCGCAAGCGCTCGCTCGGCGTGACGATGTCGGTCAGGCGGATGCCGAACTTGTCGTTCACCACCACCACCTCGCCCTGCGCGATCAGGTAGCCGTTGACGAGCACGTCCATCGGCTCGCCGGCCAGTGCATCGAGCTCCACCACCGAGCCCTGCGCCAGTTGCAGGATGTGCTTGATCGGGATGCGCGTGCGCCCCAGCTCCACGGTGAGCTGCACCGGGATGTCGAGGATCATGTTGATGTCGTTGCCGGCACCCGCACCCGCCGTGGCGGTGGGCGCGAAATTGGCAAAGGTGGCCGGCGCCACGCTTTCCGCGGCATGCGTGACCTCGCTGGCGACCTCGTGGCCGGCAGCCTTGTCGGGCTCCGCGGTGGAAGCCCATTCGGCCGCGGCGCGGTCTTCTGTGCTCATTGCGGTGTGGTCAGCGGGCATGCGTTTGTTCCCCCAGCCAACCCAGGCCGGAGCCGGTCAGCAGTTGATCGATCTTGATCGAGTAGTGCTTGTTCGAGGTGCCGTAGTGGCAGTCGAAGATCGGCACGCCGTCCACCTTGGCCTGTATCAGTGGCTCCAGGTCGAGTTCGATGAAGTCCCCGGGCTTGAAGGACAGCAGCTGTTCCACCGTGGCCGGTGCGGTTGCCAGCGTGGCCACGAGTTCCACCTCGGCGCTCTGGATTTCGGTCTTCAGCAATTGCACCCAGCGCCGGTCCGGCTCGCCCGCGTCGCCCTGGCTGGTGGAATACAGCACGTCGCGTATCGGCTCGAGCGTCGAATAGGGGAAACACAGGTTCACGGTGCCGCTGCTGTCGCCGATCTCGAGCATGAAGGACGTCGTCACCACCATCTCGCTGGGCGAGGCGATGTTGGCGAACTGCGGTTGCATCTCCGAGCGCTGGTACTCCAGCTCCAGCGGGTAGATGCCGGCCCAGGCCTTGGCGTATTCGGTGGTGATGGTGTGCAGCAGGCGCTGGATGACGCGCTGCTCGGTGGGCGAGAACTCGCGCCCTTCGATGCGCGTGTGGTATTTGCCGGCGCCGCCGAACAGCGCATCGATCACCGCGAACACCAGGTTCGGGTCGCACACCACCAGGGCCGAGCCCCGCAAGGGCTTGACCGTGACGATGTTGAAGTTGGTGGGCACCACGATCTCGCGCAGGAAGGCGCTGTACTTCTGCACCTTGATGCCGCCGATGGAGACTTCGGGGCTCTTGCGGATCAGGTTGAACAGGCCGACGCGGATGTTGCGCGCGAAGCGTTCGTTGACGACCTCCATCGTCGGCATGCGACCGCGCACGATGCGCTCCTGGTTCGCCAGGTCGTAGGCGCGCGGGCCGTCGCCGGGCGTGTCCTCCTGCTCGAACACCTGGCTTTCGCCGGTGATGCCCTGCAGCAGCGCGTCGACCTCGTTCTGCGAAAGGATCTGCTCGTTCATGGGCGAAGGCCGCGCTCGTGCCGTGCCAGCGATGTCATTGAATGATGAAGTTGGAAAAATGCACCGCGCGCACCGGGCGCTCTGCCTCGTCGTCGCCACGCGCGGCGGCCGCCCCGGGCGCGGCGGGCTCCAGGCCGAGCGCGCGCTCGGTCTCGCGCAACACCTCGGCGGCCAGCTTTTCCTTGCCCTCGCGCTCCAGCAGATCGGACGAACGCTTGTGCGCAAGAACCATCAGGATGTTGTTGCGGATGGCCGGCATGAACAGCTTGATGCGTTCGCCGGCTTTGGCATTGGCCAGTTCCAGCGAGATGCCGATCTGCGCATAGCGCTCGGCCTCGCGATCGGCCAGGTTGACGGTGAAGTTGTCCAGCGGCACGAACACCGGCACCACCTTCGGGTCGCGCTTCGGCGTGCTCTGGCCTCGCGCCTGTTCGGGGGCGGTCTCGGCGGCCTCGGCGTCCCCGGCCTCCTGCGCGGCATGCGCCTTGGCCTTGAGCCAGAAGGCCACGCCAGCCCCGGCCGCAGCCAGCGCCAGCAGCACGGCCACGATGACGATGATCAGCTTCTTCTTGCCTGCCTTGACGGGAACTGCGCCTTCGGCGGCCGCGGCGTTGGACATTGCTTCTCCCGGGTTGGCGATGCCCACACGCCGCGTCGGGGCCGCCGTGAGCTCGTATGCGAAGCATTATTGAAAGACAGCGCCCGCCAGGAAGGCGCGAAAAGGGGCACAAACACGGCTGTCTCGCGACCTGTGCCAGGCGCTGGCAGCGGGGCCTGTGCGGAACGGGCCCTCGCAACCGGAGCGCCGTGCAGTGCGCAGCGGGCAGCGTGCGTGGCGACGCCTTGCAGGCGATCGACCACCGTCTGCCATGGCAAGCAAATGGGGCTCATGCGGATTCGCGTTCAGCAATCGAGGACGCGCCTTCGGTGCATGGGCCGGTTACGGCGCAAAGCCGCCGAATACAAGCAGCCTTCACCGCAGAG
>DASQFA010000402.1:0-2012 GCA_035633375.1 Rubrivivax sp. | reverse complement strand
GCGCTCCATCGTGATGTTGCCGAAGGTGTCGGCGGTGGTGCCGCGCACGAAAGCCACGTCGACCTTGCCGACCTTGTAGAACAGCCACTCCTCGCCATCGACCTCGACCAGACTGACGATGTCGCGCGTGGTGGCATCGTTGACGCGCCCGCCGCCATAACGCGGATCGACGAAGGTATGCAGTCCGACCTTTGAGAAGGAACCCGGCTTGCCGGCAGCCAGATCGCGGAACAACTGGCAGATGATGCCCTGCGGCAGGTTGTAGGCCTGGATGTGGTTGTCGAGTGCCAGCTGCGCCACCTTCGGCATGCGCGCCCAGTGGCCGGCGACGACGCGGCGCAGCAAGCCTTCGTGACCCAGGTGGTTGAGCCCCAGGGTCTTGCCGTCGCCCTGGCCGGCGGCGGCGAACAGGGCCAGGTTCTTCGGGCTGCCGGTGGCGAGAAAACGGCGCTCCAGTGCCGACAGCAGCGCTTCGGCGAAGCCGGTCTGCACGAACCCGGTGCTGGCCAGCGTGTCACCGTCGCGGATCAGGGCGACGGCCGCGTCGGCAGTGACGATCTTGCTGCGCATGGTGAGTCCCTTCCCATCAAGATCTTGATTCTCGGCGGGACGGCCGATGCGCAGCCCCGGTTGAGCGCACAGTTCCACTGGCTGGCGTGGGTGCAGCCACGGCGCACCGCGAACGCCCGCCCTGCCACAGGCGCAGCAGTGCTACGCAAGTTGCTCGAGCCGCCGCGAGCGCCAGTCGAGGACCGCGGTGCGCAGGCTCATCTTGGCGGCAAGTGCGGGAAGCTCGCTGTGGATGACGTGGGCCGCGAAGGTGGCCAGGAACCCCGCCTTGAGCTCGGCCCGCGCGCGATCGACGCCGATCTCGTCATAAGGCACGGAAGCGAGCAACAAGATGCCGTCGTCGGGGATGCGCCGGGCGTCCATGTTGGCCTGCAGAATCGAGGCCGCGTTGCGGATCGGCTCGGCCAGGTCCGGGCTGTACGGCCCGATGATCAGCGCCACGTTCGGGGTGTGCAGAAAGTCGAAGCCGCGCCCGATGCAGATCATCCACTCGCGGTGCTCGATGTCGAGCAGGCGCTGGCGGCGGGCATTTTGTTCGCGCACCATGGCCAGGTGGCTGAGGTTGCCGCGCAGCAGCGGCGCAAGGTCGTGGCGCATCTGCGCCGGCATGTCGGGCAGCAGCTGGGCAAGGCGTGCCTCGAGCGTCGCCGGATCGTCGGTGAAGCTCGCGAGCTCGAACACGGCATCGCCTTGGCCATGGATCACGAGGGCCTCTTCGTCGGTCTCGAAGCCGCACACCAGCGGGTAGACCGTGCCATGGCCGAGGCCGAAGATGTGCTCCATCTGGCGCTGGATGCTGCGCGTGTGCTGCATCGCCGCCTTCGTGTCGAAGTGAAAGCCGGCGCAGCCGCGCTTCGGGTCGCCTTTCGCGAAGTGGTAGGTGATGAGAAACAGCACCTGCCGTCCGGACTGGGCCATGCGCATCACGTGGTGCGCGAGCACCTCGCCCAGATGCGGCCATCCCAGGTCGAACATGCCGCCCAGGTTGCGAAAAGGCATGAGCAGGCCTACGGGCGTGTTCGTCGCCACCGGGATGTTGATGCGCCCGTCCATGCACTTCAGCACGGCAATGGCCGTCGGGTGCCGGGCAAGGTAACGCTCGCGCGCCAGGCAGGCCTCGGGGCTGCGGAACATCTCGCCATGGCGCTGCGCCAGGTCGAAGAGCCAATCGATGCGCTCGCCGATGGTCTTTTTGTGAATGTCGCCCATGCACGTTCCCCCCGTTTGAAGCCCCGCACGCGAGCGTACCGCGGGAAACGAGTGCAGGTGCGTGCCGGCACGCACCTGCGTTCACACTCAAGGCTTGTGCTCGTCCTTGCCGCCCAGCGGCTTGACAGTGGCCTTGACTTCGATGGTTTCGCGCTTCTTGTCGGCACCTTCCACCACCAGCGTCACCGGCACCATCTCGCCCGGCTTGAGCTCCTTCTTCAGGTCCATCAACA
>DASQFA010000401.1:0-4127 GCA_035633375.1 Rubrivivax sp. | reverse complement strand
CAACAAAGCAACCGCACCACGGGCAGCCAAGGCGGATAACGACTTCATCATCGGGTTCACTCCAGGTTCAAGGGGGACGGGGCAAGACGGTCGAGCTGGCCCGCAAGACTATAGTTTCAGCTCGCCCAAGCCTATTGGGGCCGACCCGGCCGCCGGCCCGCGATCACGCGGCTTGGGTCGGCGCAACGGCCGTCTGCCCCGCGAATGCGCGGCAGCCTTCTAGAATCGAGCTCGCCACAAACTGGCCCCGCCAGATGTCAGAAGGTTTTGCCGTCCCGAAATTGCAACGCCCATCCACCGCGGGCTCGGGCCGGCCGTTCGGCGCCGCGACGCACACCGCCTCGGATGCAATGACCGCCACCCCCGCGACGCGGGGGCCGCTGCGCCGCTTCACGCTGTTTGGCGTGGCCGGCGTGGTGCTGGCGCTGGCGCTGGCCGCGGTGGCGCTGGTGCACGTGCGGCAGCACCGGCTGCTGGAGCAGGCGGTGGTGTCCCGGGACGACCCTGTCGTGCTCAGCCTGCACCAGGTGGAAACCGAATACCTGCGCCTGCGCGAACAGTGGCAACGTGCGCGCAACCAAGAGGAAGCCTTCGACCGCGAGGCGTTGCAGTCGCGTTACGACACCTGGGTCAGCCGCGTCGGCCTGCTGGACAGCGAACCCTCCGTTCGACGGGTGGTCGGCAACGCCCATCACCAGCAACCGCTGGCGCTGATGAAGGCCTTCATCATGCGCGCCGACCGCGTGCTGGGCACACCCGCGCCACAGCGCGTCGACGCCACCGCGCTGGCCGCACTCGAGCCCGAACTGATCGCGCTGGGCGGCCCCATCCACACCCTGTCGCTGAGCGCGGCGCAGCACGTGACCGAGCAGATGGCCGAGCGCAACACGGTGGTGCGCCAGCACAACCAGACCGGGGCGACGCTGACCTTGTGCCTGTCGCTGCTGGTGCTGGCCTTCGCACTGATGGCCATGCGGCAGATGCGCCAACTGGGCCAACGCCAGCGCGAACTCGTCGACTTGACCGGGCACCTGCGCGAGGCGCGGCGCCAGGCCGAATCGGCGAACGAGGCGAAGAGCGTCTTCCTGGCCAACATGAGCCACGAAATCCGCACGCCCTTCCACGGCCTGCTGGGCATGCTCTCGCTGCTGCGCGACACCGGGCTGAATGCCCGCCAGGTGGACTACCTGCGCACCGCCACCGAGTCTGCCGACCACCTGTTGACGGTGCTCAACGACGTGCTCGACATGTCGATGCTCGAATCCGGGCGGCTGACGCTGAACCAGGAACCGGTGGACCTGCGCGAACTGTTGCGCGAGGTCGAAGCGCTGATGCGGCCTCAGGCGCAGCTTACATCGCTGGCGCTGCACATCGACGCCGGCCCGGGCGTGCCCGAACGCGTGCGCGCCGACCGCACCCGCGTCAAGCAGATCCTGTTCAACCTGCTGAGCAATGCGGTGAAGTTTTCCGACCACGGGGTGGTCGTACTCGACCTGCGCCGCCACCACGCCGACGACGGCAGCGAGCAGCTCGAGTACGTCGTCACCGACACCGGCATCGGCATGGACCAGGCCATGCTGGAGCGGCTGTTCGAGCGCTTCTCGCAGAGCGACGAATCGCGCTCGATGCGCCAGGGCGGCACCGGCCTGGGCCTGGAGATCTCGCGCAGCCTGGCGCGCCTGATGGGCGGCGACATCACGGCCAAGAGCGTGCCCGCAGAAGGCAGCAGTTTCAGCTTTCGCATGCCTTTGCATGCGCTGTCGCCCGAGCCGCAGGCGCCAGCCGCCGCCGCGGCCGAGCCGGCCCTGGGCGACCTCGGCGCGCTGCGCGTGCTGGTCGCCGAAGACCACCCGGTGAACCGGCAGTACATGGCCGCGCTGCTCGAGGGCATGGGCCACCAGCCCTTTTTCGTCGGCAATGGCCTGGAGGCGGTGCAGGCCGTGCGCACGCAGCGTTTCGACATCGTGCTGATGGATCTGCACATGCCCTTGCTCGACGGCGTGGGCGCGACGCTGTCGATCCGCGCCATGGCCGATGGCGCGGCGGCCACGGTGCCGATCATCGCGCTGACGGCGGACGCCTTCGCGCAGACACGCGAGCGTTGCCTGATGGCCGGCATGAACGACTTCCTGGCCAAGCCGGTGAGCCCGGCAAAGCTGTCGGCGCTGTTGCGTCGCCTGTTCGGTGCGGGCGGCCCTGCGCCTCGGCCCGAAGGCAGCGCTCCCGTTGCAGCGCCGACGCAACCGACGCCGGCCGTGCTCGACCGGGACACGCTCGACGCCGCACGGCGCGCCATGACGCACGAGCGGCTGTCCTGGCTGCTGGAGCGCTTCTTCGAACAAGGCCCCGAGATGGTGGAGCGGTTGCGCCTGGCGCTGCGCGACGGCCAGGCGCTGGACCTGCGCGTCAACGCCCATGCGGCGCGCGGCGCGGCGCTGAACTTCGGCTTCACGGCCCTGGCGCGCACGGCGCAGGCGCTGCACGAAGGCGCCGCGCATGCGCCGGCACACGAGATCGCGCGTTTGATCCAGCGCTTCGAAGACCTGCTGGCCGTCAGCCGCGAGGCCTGCGAAAGCGCCGGCCTGCTCGAGCCGGTGGCGGGTTGAACGCCGCGGCCTGCAGTCGGCTACAGGATCACCGGCTCGGGCTCCAGGCGGATGCCGAAGCGGCCGTAGACGCTTTCCTGGATGGCACGCGCCAGCGTCAGCACCTCGGCGCCGATGGCGCCGCCGCGGTTCACCAGCACCAGCGCCTGGCGTTCGTACACCCCGGCGCGGCCGATCGACTTGCCCTTCCAGCCGCAGGCGTCGATGAGCCAGCCCGCGGCCAGCTTGGCGCTGCCGTCGGGCAGCGGGTAATGCACGACGGACGGATCACGGCCGATGATGTCGCGGCACTGCTCCGCGCTGACCACCGGGTTCTTGAAGAAGCTGCCTGCGTTGCCGATGAGCCGCGGATCGGGCAGCTTGGCGCGGCGGATCGCACACACCCAGTCGAAGATCGTCTGCGCAACGGGATCGCGGTTGCCGGTCTCGCACACGCGGCGCTGCAGGTCCAGGTAGCCCAGCACTGGCTTCCAGGGGCGGGGCAGTCGAAAACGCACGCGCGTGATCAGTGTCTTGCCGGCCAGCAGATGCTTGAACACACTGTCGCGGTAGCCGAACGCGCATTGGCTCGCATTCAGGCTCACCGAGCGGCCGGTGATCAGGTCCACGCCGTCGAGCGAATCAAAGCGATCCTTCAGCTCGACGCCATAGGCACCGATGTTCTGCACCGGGGCGGCACCCACCAGCCCCGGGATCAGTGCCAGGTTCTCCAGCCCGGGCCAACCCTGCTGCAGAGTCCAGGCGACGAAGTCGTGCCAATTCTCACCGGCACCGGCCTCGACGATCCAGGCCTCGGGCGTCTGGCGCAGCAGAATCCGCCCCATGAGCTCGACCTTCAGCACCACCGCGGCCACATCGCGCGTCAGCACCAGGTTGCTGCCACCGCCGAGGATGAGCTTCTTTGCCGGCCCGAACTCGGGGTGGTTGACGACCCGCTTGACATCGGCCTCGCTGCCCAGGCGCACCAGCGTGGCCGCCACCGCAGGCAGGCCGAAGCTGTTGAACGCGCGCAGGCTGGCGCGGCGTTCAATGTTCAGGTCCGTGGTGGCTTCCGGCATGGGACAATTTTGGCTCAGTTCCGTTCTTGCGCCTTGAGCCAGATCGACCATCATGCCCAGCTTCGACACTGTCATCGAACCCGACCTCGTGGAACTGCGCAACGCCGTCGAGCAGAGCAACAAGGAAATCGGCACGCGTTTCGATTTCAAGGGCACCGATGCCCGCGTCGAGCTCGCCGACAAGGGCAAGGAGCGTGCGCTGACGCTCTTCGCCGACAGCGATTTCCAGATCGGCCAGGTGCGCGACGTGCTGCTGGCCAAGCTGAGCAAGCGCGGCGTCGACGTGCGTTTTCTCGACCTCAGCGCCAAACCCGAGAAGATCGGCGGCGACAAGCTCAAGCTGGCCGTGCCGGTGAAGACCGGCATCGACAGTGAGTCGGCGCGGCGCATCCAGACGCTCATCAAGCAAAGCAAGATCAAGGTCCAGGCCTCGATCCAGGGCGATGCGGTGCGCATCTCGGGC
>DASQFA010000400.1:0-1794 GCA_035633375.1 Rubrivivax sp. | reverse complement strand
TAGGGCAGCTCGGCCCAGTCGGCGGTCATGAAATCGCTGGTCTGCACCGCTCGCAGAGCGACCACGAAGTCGTAGGTGCGGCCGTCGCCCATCACGCCCACGCTCTTCACCGGCAGGAACACGGCGAAAGCCTGGCTGGTCAGTTCGTACCAGTTCTTGCCGCTGGCCTCGTCCTTGCACGCGCGCAGTTCGTCGATGAAGATGGCGTCGGCGCGTCGCAGCAGATCGGCGTACTCGGGCTTCACCTCGCCCAGGATGCGAACGCCCAGTCCGGGCCCCGGGAACGGGTGGCGGTAGACCATGTCATGCGGCAGGCCCAATGCAACACCGAGCTCGCGCACCTCGTCCTTGAACAGGTCGCGCAGGGGCTCCAGCAGCTTCAGGCCCAGCGTCTCGGGCAGGCCGCCGACGTTGTGGTGGCTCTTGATGCTGGTCGCCTTCTTCGTCTTTGCCCCGCCGGACTCGATCACGTCGGGGTAGATCGTGCCCTGCGCCAACCACTTCGCGTTGGAGAGCTTTTTTGCCTCGCGCTGGAACACCTCGACGAACTCGCGGCCGATGATCTTGCGCTTGGCCTCGGGGTCGCTCACGCCTTGCAGGTGACCGAGAAACTGCGCACTGGCATCGACATGGATCACCTTGGCGTGCAGGCGGCCGGCAAACATCTCCATCACGTTCTCCGCCTCGTTCAGGCGCAACAGGCCGTGATCGACGAAGACGCAGGTCAGCTGATCGCCAATGGCGCGGTGGATCAGCGCCGCTGCCACGCTGGAATCAACGCCGCCCGACAACCCCAGGATCACTTCTTCGCTGCCCACCTGCTCGCGGATGCGCGCCACGGCCTCAGCCACATGGTCGCGCATCACCCAGTCGGGCCGCGCACCGGCGATGTCGAGCACGAAGCGCTCGAGCAGCGCCCTGCCCTGCAGCGTGTGCGTCACCTCGGGGTGGAACTGCACGCCGTAGTAGCGCCTGGCCTCGTCGGCCATGCCGGCGATCGGGCAGCTGGGCGTGCTGGCCATCAGCTTGAAGCCCGGCGGCAGCGCGGTGACCTTGTCGCCGTGGCTCATCCACACCTTCAGCATGCCGTGGCCTTCGGGCGTGGCGAAATCCTGGATGCCCTTCAGCAGCGCGGTGTGCCCATGCGCGCGCACCTCGGCATAGCCGAACTCACGGTGCGCGCTGGCCTCGACCTGGCCGCCCTGCTGCACCGCCATCGCGAACATGCCGTAGCAGATGCCGAGCACCGGCACGCCGAGTTCCCACACCGCCTGCGGCGCGCGCAGGTCGTGCTCTTCGTAGGTGCTGGCATGGCTGCCGCTGAGGACGATAGCCCTTGGCGCGAACTCGCGGATGAAGGCGTCGCTGACATCGTTGGGGTGGATCTCGCAATAGACATGCGCCTCGCGCACGCGCCGCGCGATCAGTTGTGTGACTTGCGAGCCGAAATCGAGGATCAGGATCTTGTCGTGCATGGGGGGCATTCAGGCAGCGGGGTGGACGGCGGCCGCAGCGGCAAGCCGATTGCGGCGCGCGCCGCGAAAGTGGATCCAGGCGAGTATCAGCGCTGCCAACTGCAGCGC
Organism: Rubrivivax sp.; assembly: GCA_035633375.1. Lineage (GTDB taxonomy): Bacteria > Pseudomonadota > Gammaproteobacteria > Burkholderiales > Burkholderiaceae_C > Rubrivivax. The sequence goes on along the minus strand of DASQFA010000400.1, from coordinate 211 downwards.
GGCGCAGAAGAAGAAGGGGGCACCGATGCGCCAGTCACCGCGCGGCAAGTGCGACACCACGGCCAGCAAGGGCGCGCCAATGGCCGGCGCCACCACCGCCATCAGGCTGTTCAACGCGCTCACCGCGCCCAGCGTGCGGCCCTGATTGTCGGCATCGGCGGCGCCGGACACGATGCCCTGCAGGCTGGCCACCACGGTGTAGCCGAGCACG
>DASQFA010000399.1:0-4175 GCA_035633375.1 Rubrivivax sp. | reverse complement strand
GGTCGCGAAATGGGTAGGTCGCTCGTCCAGCCGCGCCTGATGCTGGGCCCGCCGCAGGTCGCGGTAGGCGTCGGCGGCAGCGCGGCCCACAGCAGCGGGCAGCAGGCCCACGCTCTCGGCGCGCTGCAGCAGAGCGATGTTGCCGGCGTTGTCGAGCAGCGCCGGGTGGTGGCGCGAGTTCGCCAGCACCAGGTACTGCACCGCGAACTCCACGTCCATCATGCCGCCGGGGCTGTGCTTCACGTCGAAGCGGCCGGTCTTGGCCGCACGCGCCGCGCGCACCTTCTCGCGCATGGCGCGGATCTCGTCGCGCAACGCCGCGGCGTCGCGCGGCGCGGTCAGCACGCCGCGGCGCACGGCTTCGAAGCGGCCGGCCAGCTCGGGCGCGCCGGCACAGAAGCGCGCGCGCGTGATGGCCTGGTGCTCCCAGGTCCAGGCGGTGTTGCTGCCGCGCCCGACCTGGTAACGCTCGAAGGCGTCGATCGAGGTCACCAGCAGCCCGGAGCCGCCGTTCGGCCGCAGCGCGGTATCGATGTCGAACAGCTCGCCGGCCGAGGTGCGCAATGTCAGCCAGGTGATGAGCTTGCGCACGTAGTTGCCGTAGACCGCCTGAGCGTGGTCCTTGTCGGCCTCGTCGCTGTCGTCGTAGAGGAAGACCAGGTCGAGGTCGCTGCCGTAGCCCAGCTCCTTGCCGCCGAGCTTGCCGTAGGCGATGACGGCAAAACGCGGTGTGTCGCGATGACGATGCCTGAGCAGTGCCCAGGCCCAGCGCAGCGTGGTCTCGAGCACCGCATCGGTCAGCGCCGACAGGTCGTCGGCCACCTGCTCGACGCTGAGCTCGCGCTCGACGTCGCGCACCAGCGTGCGGAACAGCTCGGCATGGTGTGCGTGGCGCAGCGTATCGAGCAGCCACTCTTCGTTGGCCTGCCCGGAGCGGGCCCAGGCTTCATGGCGCGACTGCAGGTCGCCGATGAACACCGGCGGCTCGAAGCGGCCATGCTGCAAGCGCTCATCGGCCAGCTCGTCGATCACGCCCGGGTGGCGCATCAGGTACTGCATCGGCCAGCGTGCCATGCCCAGCAGGCGCAGCAGGCGCTGCTGCACGGCCGGGCGCTCGACCAGCAGTGCCAGATAGCTCTCGCGGCGCAGCAGCGGCTCGAGCCAGTCGATGAAGCGCAGCACCGCCGCCGTGGTGCAGCGGCCATCGGCCACGCACTCGGCGGCGCGTTGCACCAGCCGGCCCAGCCGCAACTTGCTCTCGTCGCGCAGGACGGCCACGCGCGGATGCTTGGCCCACTGCCGCACGCGTGCGCCGATTTCGGGCGGCAGGCCGTGCAGCAGCTGTTCGCTGTCCACCGGCAGCGGGCCGCTGCCGCAGGCCGGGCAACCGTTGCGGCCCGCGGCGGCTGGCGCGGGCGCCTGGCCGTCGTGCAGCAGCTCGTCGAACTCGGTGGCCACGAACTCGCGCACCTCGCCCAGCCGGTCGAGCAGCTCGCAGGCATCGGCGTTGCAAGACAGGCCCAGGCTGCGCGCGATCCAGCCCAGGTCGGCATCGGCGGTGGGCAGCTGGTGCGTCTGCTGGTCGTCCAGGTACTGGATGCGGTGTTCGACGCGGCGCAGGAATTCGTAATGCTCGGCCAGGCGCTCGGCAGTGGTGGGCTTCATCAAGCCGCGCGCGCTGAGGCGCTGCAGGCTCTTCAGGGTGGAGCGGGTGCGGATCTCGGGGAACTGCCCACCGCGCGCCACCAGCATCAGCTGCACGATGAATTCGATCTCGCGGATGCCGCCGCGCGACAGCTTCACATCGTTGGCGCGCTCGGGCCGCCCCGCGGCGCGGCGCTGCGCCTCGTCGCGGATCTTGCGGTGCAGCTGGCGCAGGCCTTCGAAGACGCTGTAGTCCAGGTAGCGCCGGTAGACGAAGGGCGTGACCAACTCGCGCAGCGCCAACGAGCGGCCACTGGTCACGCTGGCCCATGGCGCCACCACGCGGCTCTTGAGCCAGGCAAAGCGCTCCCACTCCCGGCCCTGCGACTGGAAGTACTCTTCCAGCATGGGCAGGCTGGCCACGGACGGGCCGGAATTGCCGTTCGGCCGCAGGGCCAGGTCGACACGGAAGACAAAGCCGTCGTCGGTGGTCTCGCCGATCAGCGTGTAAAGCCGCTTGGCCACGCCCGAGAAGAACTCGTGCGCGCTGATGCGAGTCATGGGGCCCCCGCGGGCGTCTGACGCCGCCCTGCCCGCCGCGGGGCCCAGGCCATCCTGGGAACGGCCCGGCGATGGCCTGACGCCGTCGGTTTCGCCCTCGTCCCCATAGACGTAGATCAGGTCGATGTCGGAGGACACGTTCAGCTCGCGCGCGCCCAGCTTGCCCATGCCGACGATCCAGAAGTCGATGCGTCGCCCCTGGGCGTCCAGCGGTACGCCGTGCCGTTCTTCGGCATCGGCCAGCGCCCGCGCCAGCGCCAGCTCCAGCGTGGCTTCGGCCAGCGCGGTCATGCTGGAGGTGATGGTTTCCAGCGGCGCGGCCTGCTCGATGTCGAGACAGGCCAACCTTTCCAGACACAGCTGGCGCGCCACTCGCAGCGCCGCTGGCAGCGTCCGCCCAGCTTGCTGCAAGCGCTGCACCAGCGCCAGCACGGTGTCAACATCCGGTGCGCCAGGCGGCAAGAGCCGGAGCTCGTCGACATAGCGCCGACGCACCCGCTGCACAAACCGGCTGTGCGCCACTTCGCATTGCACGATGGAACTCGTCACCATGGGGTTCTCGCGAAAGGCTGGGGTGGGTTGGCCGGTGAAAAATGCACCGCTGCGGCCGAGTGGCAGCCGACGATCCCCAAGTCCGACAGACTCCCAGGGCCGAATGGTTTCACACAGGTCTCCGAGTTCGCCTGCACTGCGCCTTTGCGCTGGCGGTCCATGCGGTCCCGCATGGCGTGGACGCTGGCATGGCTGCCGTGGTGCGTGTGTTTCATCGCGTGGCTGGCACCACGCCGGATGATTCTGCCGCACATCGACGAATGGCGTCCGGGCGGTCTCGTGCGGCCCGCAGCCGCTGCGCCAGACCTGGCAACGGGAACAGCATCCGCGTCGCCGCCCGCCGTCGCTGCCGGCCGGCTCGACCTGGGCGTGGCGGCGCACCCGACCCGATGGCTATCGATCCAGCATTGGCCAGAGCATCCTGCTTGCACAATACAGGTTGCGCGATGTGCTGGCGGCGGCTGGCAGGTGTGCGTCCCAGAGCATCGCGGCCCGGGCCGGCCCGGGCATGACGCGCAGCGAACGCAACGGCCGTCGGCCCGTTGCCCGCCATCGATGCAGCCCGCCCTGCCGAGAGCGTGGCCCCTCCCTCTATCTGAACCGAGGCCTTCCGCATGAAGATCGCAGCCCTGCAGATGGTGTCCACCCCCGATCTGGCGCGCAACCTCGACGCCGCCGCCGGCCTGATCGCGCGTGCCGCCGCTGCCGGCGCGCAGCTGGCGGCGTTGCCCGAGTATTTCTGCCTGATGGGGCGTCGTGACGACGACAAGCTGGCCATCGCCGAGACGCCTGGCGACGGGCCGATGCAGCGCTTCCTGGCCGATCAGGCCCAGCGGCATGCGCTGTGGCTGGTGGGCGGCACGCTGCCGCTGCAAGGCGCAAGTCCGGAGCGCGTGCGCAACAGCTGCCTGGTGTTCGCGCCCGACGGCAGCCAGGCCGCGCGCTACGACAAGATGCATCTCTTCGCCTTCGACAACGGCCGCGAGCAGTACGACGAAGGGCGCGTGCTCGAACCGGGCGACAAGCTGGTGGCGTTGCAGGCCGGTGCACTGCGCGTCGGCCTGAGCGTGTGCTACGACCTGCGCTTTCCCGAGCTGTACCGCGCGCTGATGCAACCGCCCTGCGATGTGCTGTGCGTGCCTTCGGCCTTCACCTACACCACGGGTCAGGCGCATTGGGAGCTGCTGCTGCGCGCCCGCGCCGTGGAAAACCAGTGCTATGTGCTGGCCGCGGCGCAGGGCGGCAAGCACGAGAACGGTCGCCGCACCTGGGGGCACAGCATGGTGGTCGACCCCTGGGGCGAGGTGCTCGACACCTGTGTGGAAGGCGAAGGCCTGGCCTTGGCCGAGGTCGACGTCGAGCGCATCCGCCAGGTGCGCATCCAGCTGCCGGCGCTGGCGCACCGCAAGCTGTAGCGC
>DASQFA010000398.1:0-2123 GCA_035633375.1 Rubrivivax sp. | reverse complement strand
AGCCAATCAGCCATCGCGTTCAAGTCGTCCGTCATTGCACCAAACTCGCGTACCGGGTCACTCGTCAAACGTGGCGGTACAGCCACCCAGTGGCTCGATCCTCCAACGTCAATCCCGGCTGCATTGGGAAACACCACCTCTTCGTCTTGCGTGCGCATTGCCATCGTTTGCTCCAAAATTGAAAACGAACGGCAGCGCCATGGGAAACGTCGAATTCGACTCGATCTCTTGAACGGGATGCGCATCGCTGCGCTCACCCATGTCACCGACGAATCCCGGACCATGCTAATCAACGGGCTCGTGCAAGCTCGCACCAATGCTGGGTCGGTCATGTCGGCGCTGCCGTTCGCTTTTTAGCGCAAACCGTCGCACGCGGCCAACGACGGCGAGGCTACGCACGGAGTCGGCACCGCATCAATGTTTCTCCCCGTACACCGTCACCGCCGCGGCGGGGTTGAAATGGTAATCAGCAACACCGCCACCGCGCTGATCATCATCCCGATCGCGGTGGCCGCCGCCGGCGAGGTCGGCATCTCGCCGCTGCCGGTGCTGATGAGCGTGTGCGTGGCGGCGGCCGGTGCCTTCCTGACGCCGGTGGCCACGCCAGTCAACCTGATGGTGATGGGACCGGGAGGCTATAGGTTCGGCGACTACTGGAAGCTCGGCTCGGTGTGCCTGCTCTGGTTCTACGCGATCGCGGTGTTCTACGTGCCGCTGGTCTGGCGGTTCTGACCCTGCGCATGGCGCCGCGCCGCCGGGTTCACCAGGGCTCCATCCACGGCCGCAGGTCCACCTCGTGCGTCCAGGCGTGGAAGCCGGCGAAGCAGCCCTTCTCCCAGACCTTGCGGTAGACCTGTGCAATCGTCTCGGTGGTGCCGAGGCCCACCTTGGCCCCGATGCTGAACACGGCCACCTCGATCGGGGCGATCTCGCGTTCGATCTGCGCCACCAGTACCATCGTCTGCTCTTTCTGGCGTGCAGCGCTGCCGAACGCAAACGCCTGACCACCCGCCTCGGCGATCTGCCCGACCGGCGGCTGCAGCTTGTCGGCGCTGCGCCGGGTGACGCAGGCGATGTAGCCTTCGCTGGCGAACCGGAGTGCGATCGCACCGCCGGTGGCGTCGCCGGCACCGTTCACGAGGATGGCCTTGACGTTGCCGTTCATCGGGCAGTCTCCGGGCGGTGGTCTGACGGTCGCCGTCCGCCGACGGCATCCCCAGCGCTTCTGCAAGAGCCCGTCCTGACATGCCTGGCAAGACGCTGGATCAGGTTCTCGGCCGGCGAGGAATGCCCGGCTGAAAGAAACCAAGTCATCGCCCGATAGCAAATTGGAATCGACCCCGTCAGCCGATGGCTGAGCGCGGGCGGCAAGCCAGCCTTGTCACCTTCCGCACGGGTAGGAAGGGAGGATAGACTCAAACGCCGCAGCGCCTGTTTCGGCGCATGCCGGCTGAGCGCAATCTCAGCCATGGCGTGTCATCTGTGTTCCTTCTCAACCCAGCAAGGAAACCCATCACCATGATGAAGAAAAGCCTGATTTCCGCAGCGGCCGCCGTCCTCGCCGCCCTGCTCGCCAGCGCCTGCTCAAAGGCACCGGATGCACCCGTGGCCGCACCTGCTGCATCGGCCGTGGTCGTCGTGCGCGCACCGATCACGGTGGCCGAGGTCAACGCGGCCCAGCAGGGCTGGTGCGACGCGCTGATCAGCATCGCCAAGGCGCATGCCGAGGGCGGCGACTACAAAACCATCGCCACCGCCGTGCTGTCGAACGTCTACAACTACGACAACGGCATCGTGCTGTTCAATCCGACCCTGACCTTCGGCGCGCAGAACTTCCGGCTCGACAAGGAGAGCGCCGCGGCCTACTTCATCGGCGGCAACCCCAAGTTTCCCAATGACAGCGGCTTCGCGCTCAAGCCCTGGGTCAATTGCAGCTACACCAATGCCGGCAATAACGAAGGCGTGCTGATCGAGGGCGAGACCGCCATGACCATGGGTAATGTGACCCTGATCGACGCCAAGGGCGCGCAGACCACGGTGGACAAGTTCTTCGCCTTCAAGCGCGGCGCAGACGGCAAGCTCAAGATCATCGTCCACAAGTCGTCGCTGCCGTTCGCACCGAC
>DASQFA010000397.1:0-6991 GCA_035633375.1 Rubrivivax sp. | reverse complement strand
CCAGGCCGCATACCCCGAAAAGCCGATCCGCATCGTCGTCACCTTTGCCGCAGGTGGGGCCAGCGACATCGTCGCGCGCGTCATCTCCGAGCCGCTGGGCAAGGCGCTGGGCCAGACGGTGATCGTCGACAACAAGCCCGGTGCCGGTGGCACGCTCGGTGGCCTGGACGTGGTGCGTTCACCCGCCGATGGCTATACGCTGATGTTGTCGAACAGCACGCCGCTGTCGATCGGCCCCTTCACCGTGCCCAAGCAGCCCTATGACCCGATCAAGCAGTTCACGCATGTGTCTTTGCTTGGCGTGGCGCCGGTGCTGATCATGGCCAACCCGAAAACCGGCCCGGCCACGCTGAAAGATCTGCCCAAGGCGGCCGCCGGCGGCAACTTCAGCTTCGGCAGCGGCGGCCCCGGCTCGATCGGCCACATCGTCGGCGAGATGACCAAGGCCGCAATGAAGGTGCAGATGACGCACATCCCCTACAAGGGCGGCGCGCCCATGACCACCGACCTGATCGCCGGCACCATCCCGCTGGGCATCGACGTCATCACCGCTTATGTCCCGACGATGAAGAGCGGCCAGATCAAGGGGCTGGCGGTCACGTCGAAGGCGCGCTCGGCGCTGGCCCCCGACGTGCCCACCGTCGTCGAGCTCGGCCTGCCGACGCTGGTGGCCGAGAACTACTTCGGCGTATCGGGCCCGGCCGGGTTGCCGAAGGACGTCGCCGACAAGCTGCATGCGGCGCTGACCACCATCATGGCCGATCCGGCCATCGTCAAGCGCTTCGAGGAGTTGGGCATCACCCCGGTCAAGGCCAGCTCGGCCGAGTTCGCTGAACTGGTGGCGAAGCAAGCCAACGACTGGGCGCCCATCATCAAGGCCGCTGACCTGAAATGAGGTTGGGCGGCCAGGGCGAGGAATTGCTGCGGCGGCTGGCGACGGGGCCGGTGGCGCGCATCGTCGTCGGCCGGGTCCAGGGCTCGGCGCCGCGCGAGGCGGGCGCATGGATGGCGGTGCATGCCGACGGGCTGATCGGCACCATCGGGGGCGGCAAGCTGGAGTTCGACTCGATCGCCGATGCGCGCGCTCTGCTGGAAGGCCGGCCGATGGAGGCCGAGCGCCGCTTTGCGCTCGGCCCTTCCCTGGGCCAGTGCTGCGGCGGCGTGGTCTGGCTGCGCTACGAACTGCTGCAGCCTGGCGACCGCGAGCGCGTGCGCGCCGATTTGCAGGCGGCGCTGCAGGGCCACATGCCGGTGGCGCTGTTCGGCGGCGGCCATGTCGGCTTGGCCATCGTCTCGGTGCTGGCCGCGTTGCCGGTGCGCACGCACTGGATCGACAGCCGCGAGGAGGCCTTCCCCACCGAACTGCCGCTCAACGTGCGCTGCGAGCATTCCGCGCCGGTGCACGGCGCCGTGCCCACGCTCGAACCCGGCTCGCGCGTGCTGATCATGAGCTTCAGCCACGCCGAGGACCTGGATGTCGTCGCCGAGTGCCTGAAGCGCCGGCGCGAGCGCGACGACCTGCCCTTCATCGGCCTGATCGGCAGCAAGAGCAAGTGGGCCGCCTTCAGGCACCGGCTCGAGGCGCGCGGCTTCAGCGCCGCCGAGCTCGCCGGGGTGACCAGCCCGATCGGCGTGAGCGGCGTGGTCGGCAAGGAGCCCGAGGTGATCGCCGTGGCCGTGGCGGCGCAGTTGATGCAGCAACGCCAATGACACGGGCCGCATCGACAGGCCGGATCAGGGTTGACCCGAGAGTTCCGTCATTGTAAAATTGTATACACTTTCGTGTACAAGTCGCAGCGGCGCAGACCTTTCCGGCCCCGGTGCCCAGGTTCTGTGCGCGACCCAACGACAGCCGCTCAGAGCGCCCGCACCCATGACAGCCCCCGAACCAACCGCTTCGCGGCAGGCCCCCCGAGGGGGCCAAGGAACCTCGGGAGTGGCCCTTCGGTTCCTCGAGAGCCGCCAGGAGTGATGCATGGACAGTTACCTCCTCGACTGGGTCAACCTGCTGCTGCGCTGGCTGCACGTCATCGTCGGCATCGCCTGGATCGGCGCGTCGTTCTACTTCGTCTTCCTCGACTTCAGCCTGAAGCCGCCCACCGATCCTGTGCTCAGGGCCAAGGGGGTCGACGGCGAGTTGTGGGCGGTGCACGGCGGGGGCTTCTACAACCCGCAGAAGTACCTGGTGGCGCCGAAATCGCTGCCCGACCATCTGCACTGGTTCTACTGGGAGAGTTACTGGACCTGGATGTCCGGCTTCGCGCTCTTCGTGACGCTGTACCTGTTCAATGCCAGCAGCTTCCTGGTCGACAAGAACGTGCACGACTGGTCGGCCGGCGCGGCGGTGGCCGCGGCGCTGGCCTTCCTGGTGGCCTTCTGGTTCGTCTACGACACCATTTGCCGCAGCCTGCTGCAGCGCAAGAACGGCGACCTGCTGGTCAGCCTGCTGGTCACCGCCTTCGTGGTGGCCGCGTCGTGGGTGGCCTGCCACCTGTTCGCCGGACGCGCCGCCTTCCTGATGGTGGGCGCGATGATGGCCACGGCGATGAGCGCCAACGTGTTTTTCTGGATCATCCCCGGCCAGCGCAAGGTGATCGCGCAGATGAAGGCCGGCCAGCCGGTGGACCCGATCCACGGCCAGCGTGCCAAGCAGCGCAGCGTGCACAACACCTACTTCACGCTGCCGGTGCTGATCGCGATGCTGTCCAACCACTATGGCTGGCTCTACCAGGCCAAGCACAACTGGCTGGTGCTGGTGCTGATCATGCTGGCCGGCGCGCTGATACGCCACTCCTTCGTGGCGCGGCACAAGGCGCTGGTGCTCGGCAGGCGCGTGCCCTGGGAGTTTGCGACCGCCGGCACGCTGATCATCGTCGGCCTGGTGGTGTGGCTGGCGCCGACGCCGCGGCCGGTGTCCGCCGCGGCGCCCGCCGCCGCGGCCGTGAGCATGGCGCAGGTCAAGACAGTCATCGACCAGCGCTGCGCGCTGTGCCATAACGCGCAGGTGCAGCAGAAGAACGTTGCGCTGCACACGCCGGAGCTGATCAAGCAGCATGCACAAGCCGTGTTTCAGCAGTCGGTGGTGCTGAAGCTGATGCCGATGAACAACGCCACGCAGATCACCGACGACGAGCGCGAGCTGATCAAGCGCTGGTACGAGGCCGGCGCGCCGTCGCAATGACTCACCCCCGGCGACGACTGGCCGCCGCTGGGTATGGATTGGGCACCGCCAGACGACTGCAAGAACCAGGAGACAGCATATGAGCACCATGTCGACCGTCCACCCCGTGGACGAAAAACTGCCGCTGGGCCGCGTCACCGCACTCGGTCTGCAGCATGTGCTGGTGATGTACGCCGGCGCCATCGCGGTGCCGCTGATCGTCGGCCGCGCGCTGAAGCTCACCCCCGAGCAGGTGGCGCTGCTGATCAGCGCCGACCTGTTTGCCTGCGGCATCGTCACGCTGATCCAGTCGCTCGGCTTCACCCGTTGGTTCGGCATCAAGCTGCCGGTGATGATGGGCGTGACATTTGCCGCCGTCGGGCCGATGGTGGCCTTCGCCAATGCCCAGCCGGGCGTGGACGGCGCACGCGCCATCTTCGGCGCGATCATCGGCGCGGGCGTGATCTCCATCTTCATCGCGCCGCTGATGAGCCGGCTGCTGCGCTTCTTTCCGCCAGTGGTCACCGGCACCATCATCGCCATCATCGGCATCAGCCTGATGCGCGTGGGCGTGGGCTGGGCCATGGGCGGGCCCGCCAACCTGGCGCAATCGACCGACGTGCCCAAGCTGGTGGCCATGGTCGACAGTGCCAAGGCCACGCACGCTGCAGCAGCCGCCTCGGCCGCGGCCAGCGGCGCCAGCGCGCCGGCGCTGCGCCTGCCCGGGCCGATCCCGATGGTCGACAACCCGGCCTACGGCGCATTGGACAACATGGCCATCGCCGCCTTCGTGCTCATCGTGGTGCTGCTGCTTGTGAAGTACGCCAAAGGCTTCATCGCCAACATCTCGGTGCTGCTGGGCATCGTGGCCGGCTGCGCGCTGGCCATCGGCATGGGCAAGATGAGCTTCGACAAGGTGGGCAAGGCCCACTGGTTCGACATCGTCACACCCTTCGCCTTCGGCATGCCCACCTTCGACATCGTCATGATCCTGACCATGACGCTGGTGATGATCGTGGTGATGATCGAATCCACCGGCATGTTCCTGGCGCTGTCGGACATCACCGGCAAGAAGATCGGCCAGCCCGAGCTGGCGGCGGGGCTGCGCACCGACGGCCTGGGCACGCTCATCGGCGGCATCTTCAACACGTTCCCGTACACTAGCTTCTCGCAGAACGTCGGCCTGGTCGGCATCACCGGCGTGCGCAGCCGCTACGTGTGCGTGGCCGGCGGCATCATCATGCTGGTGCTGGGCATGCTGCCAAAGATGGCGGCGTTCGTGGAGTCGATCCCGCAGTACGTGCTGGGCGGCGCCGGGCTGGTGATGTTCGGCATGGTCGCAGCCACCGGCATCCGCATCCTGTCGACCGTGGACTACAAGAACAACCGGCACAACCTGTACATCGTGGCACTGGCCATCGGCTTCGGGCTGATCCCCCTGGTGGCGCCGCGCTGGACGCAGCAGATGGCGCACGGCCTGCACCCGCTGCTCGAGTCCGGCATCCTGCTGACCGCGGTGGCGGCGGTGGTGCTGAACTTGTTCTTCAATGGCGCCAAGGGTGATGCGGCCGGTGCGATCGAAGCCGCGAAGGCGGCCGAGGCACACTGAGGCATCCCATGGCCACCTTGCTGGTCCGCCACGCGCGGCTGCTCGTCACGATGGACGCGCAGCGGCGCGAGATCGCCGACGGCGCGGTGTTTGCGCGCGACGGAGTCATCGAGGCCGTGGGCGCCAGCGTGCAAATGCCCGCCACTGCGGACGAGGTCATCGACGCGCACGACCAGATCGTCATCCCGGGCCTGGTGAACACGCACCACCACATGTACCAGACGCTGACGCGGGCGTTGCCGGCCGCGCAGGACTGCGAACTGTTCAAGTGGTTGCAGACGCTGTACCCGATCTGGGCCCAATTGACGCCCGAGATGGTTCAGGTGTCCACGCAGACGGCGATGGCCGAGCTGCTGCTGTCGGGCTGCACCACCAGCGCGGACCATCTGTACATCTATCCCAACGGGGTCACGCTCGACCACAGCCTCGAAGCCGCGGCGCAGATCGGCATGCGCTTCCATGCCGCGCGCGGCTCGATGAGCGTGGGCGCCAGTACCGGCGGCCTGCCGCCCGACAGCGTGGTGGAAAGCGAGGCCGCGATCCTGAAGGACACGCAGCGCCTGATCGAGCGCTGGCACGACCCGTCGCGCCATGCGATGCGGCGCATCGTCGTCGCGCCTTGTTCGCCGTTCTCGGTGAGCCGCGAGCTGATGCGCGATGCGGCGCTGCTGGCGCGTGGCCATCGCGTGTCGCTGCACACCCATCTGGCCGAGAACGACAACGACATCGCCTACACGCTTGAGAAGTTCAACTGCACGCCGGCCGAATACGCCGAACAACTCGGCTGGATCGGCCCCGACGTGTGGCATGCGCACTGCGTCAAGCTCGACGAGGCGGGCATCGCGCTGTTCGCGCGCACCGGCACCGGTGTGTCGCATTGCCCGGGCTCGAACATGCGCCTGGCCTCGGGCACGGCGCCGATCCGCGCGATGCGCGATGCCGGCGTGCCGGTGTCGATCGCGGTGGACGGCTCGGCCAGCAACGACAGCGGCCACATGCTCGGCGAGGCGCGGCTGGCGCTGCTGCTGCAACGCGTGGCCTATGGTCCCGTGAAAGGCCCTTCGGCGCTGACGGCGCGCGAAGTGCTGGAGATGGCCACGCTCGGCGGCGCCAAGGTGCTGAACCGCGACGACATCGGCGCGCTCGCTCCCGGCATGAGCGCCGACCTGGTGAGCGTGCCGCTGGACGACATCGGCCTGGCCGGTGCGCACCACGACCCGCTGGCGGCGCTGTTCTTCTGCCATGTGCCGCGCGTGCGCCACTCGGTGGTGAACGGCCGCGTGGTGGTGCGCGACGGGCAGCTCACCACGCTGGAGCTGCCGCGGCTGATCGAGCGCCACAACCGCCTGGCGGCCACATTGGTGGCTGCGGCTGCGTCCACCCGATAGGTGCACGGTGCGCAGGCGCCTCGCCCACATGGCTGTGCCGACGGGACACCGCACCGCGGGTCGCGCGCAGCCGTCAACGGACCTGGCCCCTTGAAGATCCTGCGGCTCGAGCCGATCACGGCCGAAGGCTTCGCGCCCTATGGCTGGCTGGCTTCGGCCGATGGCCGGCCTGCACGGCCGATCAACCAGGGCAGCAGCCAACGCGTCGACGCCATCGGCGAGTTGTCGCTGACGGCCGAAGGCGGCACGCCCTGCCTGGCGATGTTCCGCGCCCAGGCGCAAGGCCTGTCGGGCCCATGGCGGATGCTGGAGCGGCACCGCCTGGGCACGCAGACCTTCGTGCCGCTGGGCGGCGTGCGTTATGTAGTGCTGGTGGCCACCGGCCAGGTGGCGCCCGAGCCGGCGAGCCTGGCCGCTTTCCTGTTGGCGGGCCACCAGGCCGTGACGCTGCGTGCCGGCACCTGGCACCACGCGCTGATCGCGCTGGATGCGGGCGACTTCATCGTCATCGAGCGTCGGGCCGCGCAGGTGGACTGCGAGCTGGCGCCGCTGGCCGCGCCGATCACACTCGAATGGCCGCGCTGAGGGCTGTGCCTCACCCCGCTGGCACGCCAAGGCGCAAGCTACGGCCGCAGCCGTGGCCGCGCCCATTTGGCACACGGGCCGCTGCCAGCGGCGCACCGGGCCGGGCGACTGCAGGCGGCTGCGGCCGCGTGGCGCGGCACTGACGCCGAGGTACACGCCATGGCCTCATCCCCGCTTGCCAGGCTGGAACGCCTGCGCCTGCAGTTCGGTGTCGAAGCGGCAAGCGCCAAGCTGGCGCTGCTGAAGCGC
>DASQFA010000396.1:0-3308 GCA_035633375.1 Rubrivivax sp. | reverse complement strand
GCCCAGCGCCGCCACGACCGTGGCCAGCAGCACGATGGCGCCGCGCATCGAAAGGCGCTGCGTCATGCGCGGCCACTGCAGCCGCTGGGCTGCCGCTGCGTGCGGGTGAAATAATGGATCGACATGAAGACCTTGATCGTTTTGTTCCTGCTCGCGGTGCTGGCAGCGCTGGCCAGTGCCGGCATCTTCATGCTGCGCAAGGGCCGCACCAGCGATCCGCGCGGCACACGCATGGCACGCGCCCTGGCGTGGCGCGTGGGTTTGTCCATCGCGCTGTTCGTGTTTGTGCTGTTCAGCTACTGGATGGGCTGGATCCAGCCCTCCGGCATCCCAATCAGCGGCTGACGACAGCTGACGCAGCCGGCGCCCGCCCGTGGTCACGGCCCGTGTGCATTCGAGCCAATGGGCGCCTCGGCACCCGAAGTTGCAGCGCAGGGTGCTCAGTCCGTCGAACCGGCAGCCCTTGCAGCCCTGGCGCCGGATCGCCCGGCCTCAAAGCCAATACACGAGGATGTACAGGCCAAGCCAGACCACGTCCACGAAATGCCAATACCAGGCTGCGCCCTCGAAGCCGAAATGACTCTCTGGCGTGAAGTGGCCCTTCATCAAGCGCAAGGTGATGAAAAACAGCATCAACATGCCGACGAAGACATGGAAGCCGTGAAAGCCGGTGAGCATGAAGAAGGTGGAGCCGAACACGCCCGAGCTGAGCTTGAGGTTCAGGTCGCGGTAGGCATGAATGTATTCATAGGCCTGTACACCCAGGAAGGTGGCGCCCAGCAGCACGGTGATCCACATCCAGAAGATGGTCTTGCCGCGCTGGTTGGCGATGAGCGCGTGGTGGGCGATGGTCAGCGTTACGCCAGAGCTCAGCAGCAGCGCGGTGTTGATCGTCGGCAGCGGCCATGGTCCCATGGTCACGAAGGGCTCGACCGTGCCGGCCGGCGACGCGGTGGACCCGGCCAGCACGGTCGGCCAGGCGGCCTTGAAGTCGGGCCACAGAATCTGGTGATCGAGATTGCCCAGCATCGGCACCGAATGCACGCGGGCCCAGTACAGGGCGCCGAAGAAGGCCGCGAAGAACATCACCTCGGAAAAGATGAACCAGCTCATGCTCCAGCGGAAGGACACATCCACACGGTGCGAATACAGGCCGCTGCGGTCTTCGGCAATGGCGGCGCTGAACCACTGATACAGCACGCTGAGCCAGATGACCAGGCCGAGCAGCAGCGAGTACGCGCCCCAGCCGTGGCCATTGATCCACTGTCCCGCGCCGAGGATCACGAAGAAAATGCCGCAGGACACCAGCACGGGGAAGCGCGACGGCGACGGAACGAAGTAGTACGGGGTGGATCCGTGGGGTGTGGTGGCCGACATGAATCTGCTGCTCCTCGAAACTCAGGACTCTGACAAGGTAGGACTGCAAGCCGTGAGCATCGCCATCAGCCGGCGACGCCGCTGCCGATCACCCAGCGCACCAGCAGCACCAGCGCCAGCACGAACAGCGCCGCGCTGACGACACCGGCAATGACCACATGCACGGGGTTCAGCTTCTGCACATCCTGGGCATGGTCTGCCGAGCGACGCACACCGAAGAACGACCAAGCGACCGCGCGAAAGGTCTGCAGCACCGACGCCGGCCGGCTCGCCGCTTCCTTCAGGCCCCCGGGCTGCGGCGTCATAGCGGTGCTGGCGCCAAGATGGCGACGTTGGGACGCAAGCCGCCCGCAGGCGCCGGTGGGGTCTTGCCGCCGACTTCGAAGAAGGTGTAGGACAAGGTGATGGTGGTCACGTCCTTGGGCAGCTTCGGGTCAATCACGAAGACCACCGGCCACTGCTTCGACTCACCCGGCTTGAGCGTGTATTCGTTGAAGCAAAAACACTCCAGCTTGTTGAAATGCGCCATGGATTGTTTGGGCGCATAGCTCGGAATCGCCTGCGCCGACATCGTCCGGTCCTGCTTGTTGCGGAACTCGTACATCACCGTGGCCAGTTCGCCGGGGTGCACCTGCACCGAAGCCTTTGCCGGCTTGAAGTCCCAGGGCCCACGCGCATTGGCATCGAACTCCACGGTCACGGTGCGCGTCAGGTCCACCTGCGTGTTGCGCGCACCCGATGCATCCGCGCGACGCTGCTCGGCCAGCGACAGCACGTTGATGCCCAGCGCTTCGCAGATGGCCCGGTACATCGGCACCAGCGCATAGCCGAAGCCGAACATCAGCGCTGCCACGACGACCAGCTTGCCCAGCATGCGCCTGTTGTCGGCGAGCAAGAGTGTGCGGCGGGCGGCGGAAAACGCAGACATCCGAGCCGCCTCAACCACCGAGCACGACGATGCGCACGAAAAAGCCGACGCCGAACAGCGCCGCCAACGCGGCCAGGATCCAGGCCGTCTTCAGGTTTGCCTTGCGCTGCGCATCGCTGACCATGGCCGCTCTCAGGCGATGACGCGCGTCGCGCTGGCATCCAGCTTCGGCGGGTTCTCGAAGGTGTGCCAGGGCGCGGGCGATGGCACTTCCCACTCGAGGCCCTCGGCGCCTTCCCACGGCTTTTGCGGCGCCGCAACGCCCTGGCCGCGCATCATCGGCAGCACCACGAACACGAAGAAGTACACCTGCATAAGGCCGAAGCCGAAAGCGCCGACGCTGGCCACCATGTTGAAATCGGTGAACTGCATCGGATAGTCGGCATAACGCCTGGGCATGCCCGCCAGGCCGAGGAAGTGCATCGGGAAGAAGGTGATGTTGAAGAAGATCAGCGAGCCCCAGAAATGGATCTTGCCGCGCGTCTCGGAGTACATCACGCCGGTCCACTTGGGTCCCCAGTAATAGACTCCGGCGAACATCGCATACAGCGAGCCGGCCACCAGCACGTAGTGGAAGTGCGCCACCACGTAGTAGGTGTCCTGCAACTGGATATCGACCGGCGCCATGGCCAGGATCAGACCGGTGAAGCCGCCCATCGTGAACACGAAGATGAAGCCCACGGCCCACAGCATCGGCGTCTCGAAGGTCATCGAGCCGCGCCACATCGTCGCGATCCAGTTGAAGACCTTCACCCCCGTGGGCACCGCAATCAGCATCGTCGCGTACATGAAGAACAGCTGCCCGGTCACCGGCATGCCGGTGGTGTACATGTGGTGCGCCCAGACGATGAACGACAGGATCGCGATCGAGGCCGTGGCATAGACCATCGAGGCATAGCCGAAAAGCTTCTTGCGCGCGAAGGCCGGCACGATGGCGCTGATGATGCCGAAGGCCGGCAGGATCATGATGTACACCTCGGGGTGCCCGAAGAACCAGAAGATG
>DASQFA010000395.1:0-2733 GCA_035633375.1 Rubrivivax sp. | reverse complement strand
GCCGGGCCGGCGCTCAGCGCGGCAACACCAGCCGCAGCGGCCCCTGCTTCGACCAGGCTTCGGCTTCCTCGCGCAACAGGTGCAGGGTGCGCGGGTGGCCGGCGGCCCAGGCCTGGCTGAAGTCGAGCAGCGCCGTGTTCTGCTCGCGCCGCAGGTGCAAGGCCTTGGGGTCGACCGCACCGCGGGCGTGGCACTTGATCACTGCCGCGCGCAGGCACAGCGCCTGCCAGGCAAAGTGCGGGTTCGCCAGGGCATCTTCAAGCTTGCGCAGCCCGCCGCGCTGGCCCAGCACCAGCTCGCTCACGCGCCGCTGCTGGCTTTGCGAAAACCCGGCGGCATCGACGTTCCCCACCAGGTAGGCGCTGTGGCGGTGGTGGTCGTGGTGCGACACCATCTGCCCGACCTCGTGCAGGTCGCAGGCCCAGCCCAGCTCGCGCCGGCTTTCGCCGTCCTTGTCTTCGGCCACCGAGTCGTACAGCGATTGCGCCAGCGTGCGCACGCGCAGCGCCTGGTCGGTGGCCACGCCGAAGCGGCCCTGCAGCTCGCGCACCGATTCGTCGCGCACGTCTTCCGGGTTGGCGTGGCGCAGCGCCTCCAGACGTTCGCGCAGGTCGATGATCACGCCCTGGCGCAGTGCGCCGCGCGCGGCGCTCAGGCTTTCGATGCCGAAGTGCGTGGCCAGGGTGTACAGGATGGCCAATCCGCCGGGCAGCACCGCGCGCCGGTCGCTGCGCAAGGCCGGCCAGAGCAGCTTATCGGTATGCCCGGCCTGGATGCAGCCGGCGATGCACCAGCGCAGCCCGTCCGGCGTGATGCGCCCGTCGGTCACGCCGCAGGCGGCGAGCAGCTGCGAGACTGCGCCCACCGTGCCCGAGGAACCCAGCGCCTCCTGCCAGCGATGTGGAGCAAAGGGCTGCAAGGCTTCTTCGAGCTCGGCGCCGGCGGCGATCTGCGCGGCGCGAAAGGCAGCCTCTGTCAGCTGCCCGTTGCCGAAAAAACGCATCGACAGGCTGACGCTGCCCACCTGGAAGGATTCCGCCAGATGCGACACGCGGCCCTGGCCGAGGATCATCTCGGTGGAGCGCCCGCCGATGTCGATCACCAGCCGGGTGGCGTCGGTGGGTTGCAGGTGCGACACGCCGGAGTAGATCAGGCGTGCCTCTTCGCGCCCGGAGATGACTTCGATCGGGTAGCCCAGCGCTTCCTGCGCGCGCAGCAGGAAGGCGTTGCGGTTGCGTGCCTCGCGAAGCGTCTGCGTGGCCACCGCGCGCACCTGCCGCGGCGTGAAGCCTTGCAGGCGGCCGGCAAAGCGGCGCAGGCATTCCAGGCCGCGTTGCACCGCGCCTTCGGTGAGCATGCCGTCGGTGTCGAGGCCGCCGCCCAGGCGTACCGTCTCCTTCAGGTAGTCGATGCGCCGGTAGCGATCGTGTTGCAGTTGCCCGATCTCCAGCCGGAAGCTGTTCGAGCCCATATCGATCGCCGCCAATGGGCCGGACAGGACGGGCAGGGGAGGTCGCATGGAGCCATTGTGCCCACGCTTCTTGACGCCAGGGAATCGGCCGGTTCTGGGCGCTGGCGCCGGACGGGTTCAAGACCCACGGCGTGGCTTGACAGGGCTGCTAAGGTAGGGCTTGGCCGATCGCGTCCGGGGCATCCGCCCGTGGGGGAGCGGCCGTTCATGGCTGCCCATGACCCTGACCTACATTGTGCTGGCCACCTTGGTCGGTGGCCTTCTTTCGGTGCTCATCGCCGCCAGCCTGACGGTGAGCGTGCTGAGCCGGCTGGTGCAGAACCTGGTCAGCCTGTCGGCGGGCGTGTTGCTGGGCACGGCCTTGCTGCATGTGCTGCCCGAGGCCTTCGAGAGCCACGTCGGCGCGCACGAGCTGTTCCTCACGCTGCTGGGCGGGCTGCTGTTCTTCTTTCTGCTGGAAAAGGCCGAGCTCTACCGGCACACGCACCACCACCAAGGCGATGGCCACCAGCACCACCACCACTTCGATGCCGAGCAGGCCGGGCGCGGCGGCTGGAGCGTGCTGGTCGGCGACAGCATCCACAACTTCTGCGACGGCATCATCATCGCCGCGGCCTTCCTGACGGATGTGAACCTGGGCCTCGTGACGGCACTGGCCATCGTGGCGCACGAGATCCCGCAGGAGGTGGGCGACTACATCGTGCTGCTCAACGCCGGCTTCTCGCGCAGCAAGGCCTTGTTCTTCAACGCCTTGTCGGGCATGGCCGCGGTGGTCGGCGGCGTGCTGGGCTACTTTGTCGTCGGCCCCTGGGAGGACCTGTTCCCTTACCTGCTGGTGGCGGCGTCGAGCAGCTTCATCTATGTCGCGGTGGCCGACCTGTTGCCACAACTGCAGCGTCGGCTGCCGTGGCGCGAGACGGTCTCGCAGCTGGCCTGGCTGGCCGGTGGGTTGGGCGTGGTGATGTTCGCGATGAACCTGCTGCATTCGCATTGAGCCGGATGCAAAGGCCGGCCTGCCCCGGGCCCTGTGCTGCAGCAGGGCCCGGGCCCGAGGTGCGTCGGGCCGACGCGACTTCGCGGCCCGCCAGCAAGCGTGCATCAGCGGGCTCGACGACTTCAGTCGGCGCATTCCTGACCTTCACCGTCCGCTATGCGTGCGGGGTCTGCGTGGTGGCGAAGCCGGCGCAGGGCAGGCCGCGAGGCTTCGGTTCGGCGGTCGGCTGCGCCGACTGCCCTGCGATGCTCGCGACCCTGGCCTGGCG
>DASQFA010000394.1:0-4331 GCA_035633375.1 Rubrivivax sp. | reverse complement strand
GCGCACTGGCAGAGCATGGTCTTCACGGTGCTGACGCTGTCGCAGCTGGGGCATGTGCTGGCCATCCGCTCGGAGCGCGAATCGTTGTTCACCCAGGGCGTGTTCTCCAACCGGATGCTGGTCGCCGCGCTGGCCCTGACCTTCGCCCTGCAGATGGCGGTGCTCTACGTGCCCTGGCTGAACCCGATCTTCAAGACCGCGCCGCTATCCGTGGGCGAATTGGCGGCGTGTCTGGCACTGTCGTCGGTGGTGTTTCTCGGCGTGGAGTTGGAGAAGGCGCTGGTGCGGCGCGGCTGGCTGTACCAGGACGCTTGAGCAGCGCGGGACATCAGCGCCCGCTGCAACGCCGCTTTTCGCACACCCCGCTGGGCATCGGGCTCGACGCGGCCCGATGCCGCGCTGTTGAACGTCAGGGGTGGCAAACTCACCACCTTCCACAAGCTGGCCGAAGAAGCGGCCGTCCTGCCGATGCACCCGCTGGACGATGTGCCGTGGCGGCGCAGTAGACTCGGCCCGTTTCTGTGTGTCGCCGAGCGTGCCGCCGTTGAGGGCTTGGCGCAGTTCACAATGGCAGCAGCCGGTCAAAGAGCCGGCGCATGACCCCGGGTCGCGGATGGAGGAGAAGGCATGGAGTTGATGCTCAAGGGCATCGAGCAACGCGTCGGTGCGCACACGCACCTGTATGCGCTGGACCTGACGCTGGTGCCGCGTGCGGTGACCGTGCTGCTCGGTGCCACACAGGCCGGCAAGACCACGCTGATGCGCCTGATGGCCGGGCTCGACAAGCCCAGCGCCGGGCGCGTCATGTCCGACGGCAAGGACGTCACCGGCGTGCCCGTGCGCCAGCGCGACGTGGCCATGGTCTATCAGCAGTTCATCAACTACCCTTCGATGACGGTGGCCGAGAACATCTCCTCGCCGCTGCGCCTGCGCGGCGGCAACAGCCCGGCGCAGATCGAGTCGCGCGTGGCCGAACTGGCGGCCAAGCTGCACATCGAGCCCTTCCTGGAGCGCTTGCCGGCCGAGCTGTCCGGCGGCCAGCAGCAGCGCGTGGCGCTGGCGCGTGCACTGGCCAAGCAGGCGCCGCTGATGTTGCTTGACGAACCGCTGGTGAACCTGGACTACAAGCTTCGAGAAGAGCTGCGCGACGAGTTGTCGGCGCTGTTCGCCAGCGGCGAATCGACCGTGGTCTATGCCACCACCGAACCCACCGAGGCGCTGCTGCTCGGTGGCTATACCGCCGTCATGGACGCCGGCGAGCTGCTGCAATACGGCCCGACGGCAGAAGTCTTCCACCGGCCGCGGTCGATGCGCGTGGCGCGCGCCTTCAGTGACCCACCGATGAACCTGGTCGAGGCGCAGGCCGCGGCCGACGGCATCGTCATGCCCTCGGGCCTGAAGCTGGCGCTGGAGCTGCCTGCGGATCGCCGGACCACCGGCTTCCAGGCGCTGACGCTGGGCATCCGGGCCAGCGCGCTGCGCGTGCAGCCGCGCGACGGCGACCTGGGCCTGCCGGGCGCGGTCGAACTGGCCGAGATTTCCGGCTCGGATACCTATGTGCATGCCGGTACCGCCATCGGCGAACTGGTGGCGCAATTGCCCGGGGTGCACGTGTTCACGTTCGGCGCGCCGGTCACGCTCTATCTCGACCCGGCGCAGGTGTATGTCTTCGATGCGCGCGGCGACCTGCTGCTCGCGCCTGGCGAAACCGCCGCCCGCCAAAAGGCGCACTGAATGAAGCCCCCACGCTCGGCTTGTTCGCTGCCCCCCGTGGGGGCTGGTTGCCGCGGCTCCAAGTCGGCCTGCGCCGACCTGGACGGCACGAAGGCCGGCCGACTCTGGCCGCCGGCGCCCGGTACCTGCGCAGCGGCCGGGCGGTGCTGACATGGCGCGCATCGAACTCGACCTGGCCCACGCCTACCGCGCCAACCCGCAGCGCGACGAGGACTACGCGCTGCTGCCACTGAAGATGTGCTTCGAGGACGGCGGCGCCTACGCCTTGCTGGGGCCCTCGGGTTGCGGCAAGACGACGCTGCTGAACCTCGTCTCCGGCCTGGTCACGCCCTCGCAGGGCAACGTCAAGTACGACGGCCGCGACGTCACCCGGCTCAGCCCGCAGCAGCGCAACATCGCCCAGGTGTTCCAGTTCCCGGTGATCTACGACACCATGACGGTGGCCGAGAACCTGGCCTTCCCGCTGCGCAACCGCGGCGTGCCGGCCGATCGCATCCAGCAGCGCGTCGCTCAGGTCGCGGAAATGCTCGACATGAGCGGCCAGCTCGGCATGCGTGCCGCGGGCCTGGCCGCGGATGCCAAGCAGAAGATCTCGCTCGGCCGCGGCCTGGTGCGCGAGGACGTCAGCGCGGTGCTCTTCGACGAGCCGCTGACGGTGATCGACCCGCACCTCAAGTGGCAACTGCGGCGCAAGCTCAAGCAGATCCACCATGAGCTGAAGCTGACGCTGATCTACGTCACCCATGACCAGGTCGAGGCGCTCACCTTCGCGCAGCAGGTGGTGGTGATGACGCGGGGCAAGGCGGTGCAGATCGGCACGGCCTCCGAGCTGTTCGAGCGTCCGCGCCATACCTTCGTCGGCAACTTCATCGGCTCGCCGGGCATGAACTTCCTTGGCGCCCGCGGCGACGGCCAGGGCATCGAGGTCGCGGGCCGCCGCCACGCCGCACCGAACGCGGCACTCGCTGCCCTGCCGGCCTTCACCCTCGGCGTGCGCCCCGAGCATGTGCAGGTCGTCGCGCCCGACAGCGCCGGCGCCGTACCGGGCGTGATCACGCAGGCGCAGGACATCGGCACCTACTGGCTCGTCACCGCGCGCGTGGGCACGGGCCGGGACGAATCGTTGCTGCGCGCGCGGCTCGGTGCCGAGCAGCTGATTCCGCGCGTCGGCGAGACGGCGTGGCTGTCGGTCGTCGGCGCAAGCACCTGCTACTACCTGAACGAGGAGTTGATCGCATGACACACGCCTGGGGCACAGCATGAAACCGGTCAACCAGAAAGCCTGGCTGCTGATCCTGCCGGTGGTGCTGTGCGTGGCCTTTTCGGCCATCCTGCCCTTGATGACGGTGGTGAACTATTCGGTGCAGGACATCATCTCGCCCGAGCGCCGCGTCTTCGTCGGCACCGAGTGGTTCAAGGCGGTGATGCGCGACGACGACCTGATCGGCGCGCTGGGGCGCCAGATCGTGTTCTCGCTGGCCGTGCTGGCCGTCGAGATTCCGCTGGGCATCGCGCTCGCGCTGGCCATGCCGGCCAAGGGCTGGCAGTCGTCGGTCGTGCTGGTGCTGGTGGCGATCTCGCTGCTCATCCCGTGGAACGTGGTTGGCACCATCTGGCAGATCTACGGCCGCACCGACATCGGGTTGCTGGGCGCGTCGCTGGCGGCGCTGGGCATCGACTACAACTACACCGGCAACGCCCTCGACGCCTGGCTCACCGTGCTGGTGATGGACGTGTGGCACTGGACACCGCTGGTCGCGCTGCTGTGCTACGCCGGGCTGCGCGCCATCCCCGATGCCTACTACCAGGCAGCCAGCATCGACGGCGCCTCGAAGTTCGCGGTGTTTCGCTACATCCAGCTGCCCAAGATGCGCGGCGTGCTGATGATCGCGGTGCTGCTGCGCTTCATGGACAGCTTCATGATCTACACCGAGCCCTTCGTGCTCACCGGTGGTGGCCCCGGCAACGCCACCACCTTCCTCAGCCAGTACCTGACGCAGAAGGCAGTGGGCCAGTTCGACCTGGGGCCTGCGGCGGCCTTCTCGCTGATCTACTTCCTCATCATCCTGCTGCTGTGCTTCATCCTCTACAACTGGATGCAGCGGGTGGGCACCGCCGACAAGGCAGACGGCCATGGATAGCCGGTCGCCGAGCCGCCTCAAGACCGGCGGTCCCCCTCGGGGGACCGCGCGCAGCGCGTAGGGGGCTGTCATGGATAGACGCTTCAAGAAGCGGACGATCTTCCTGATCGCCTACCTCGTCTTTGCCATCCTGCCGGTGTACTGGATGGTCAACATGTCGTTCAAGACGAACGAGGAGATCCTGTCCACCTTCAGCCTGTGGCCGCAGCACTTCACGACCGACCACTACCGCACCATCTTCACCGACGTGTCGTGGTACTCGGGCTACATCAACTCGCTGATCTACGTGGCCATCAACACGGTGATCTCGCTGCTGGTGGCGCTGCCGGCGGCCTATGCGTTCTCGCGCTACCAGTTCATCGGCGACAAGCATGTCTTCTTCTGGCTGCTGACCAACCGCATGACGCCGCCGGCCGTGTTCCTGCTGCCTTTCTTCCAGCTCTACACCACGCTCGG
>DASQFA010000393.1:0-11032 GCA_035633375.1 Rubrivivax sp. | reverse complement strand
CGATCATCGCGTTGCGGTTGCGGTCGAAGTCGGTGGCCATGTCGGCCTGGCCTGCCTGCACGGCAATCTCGTTGGCCGCGTGGGTGGCGCCTTCGCTGTACTTCCAGAAGGTCTTCGGGTCGATCTTCCACACCTCCTTGGCGTACCAGGTGGGGATCAGCCAGCCGGAGGTCGAGCCGACATCGGCGAAGGAAATCATCAGGCCCTTGGTGTCATCGGGAAACTTGCTCACCTTCAAATCGGGCTTGCCGACGATGATGGCGTGGTAGACCGGCTTGTCGTCGTACTTGACGGTAGCCAGTGCCGTGCAGCCGGTGCTGTTGTTCGCAATCACATAGCCCCACGGGCCCATCCAGGCCAGGTCGAGTTGGCCCGATCCCATGGCCACGGCCATGCCCGCCCAGTCGGTGGTGGCGACGAGCTCGAAGTCAGCATTTAGCTGTTGCGCCAGGTGCGCGAAAAGCGGCGTGTAGGCCTTCTTCGTGTCCTCGGGGTTGGGCAACAAGGGCCCGACACCGAAGCGCAGCGTGCGCTTGGCCTGTGCCCAACTGGAAGGCGCCAGGGCGACGGCGCCGGCAACCCCGGCGCCCACGGTCAGAAGGCGTCTGCGTGAGGTGGTCATGGTTGTGGCTCCGTGACAGGTTCAGTAACTGATGCTCGGGCAGGCGCCGTCGCTCATGAATTCGACCAGCTTGGCGCCGCCCACCACGGCCGCACCTGCGACCAGGTTGTTCTCGTCGAGCTTGCGCTTCTTGAAACAAGGTGAGCAGACGAACATGCGGCCGCCGGCCTTGGCGAAGTTGTCCATCAACTCCTTCAGCGGTGCGAAGCCTTCTTCATGAACCGAGTCAGCCACGCCCTTCTGCGATAACCGGGTGGCTTCGATCGAGAGGAAGACGACGGTGTCCTTGTCCGATGCCACAGCGGCATTGGCCACGACGAAAGCCACAGTGGCCTTGTCAGTGTTGTCCAGACCATGGGTCAGACTGATGACGTACTTACCTGACATGCTGTTCTCCTTCTGGGACGGTTAATGAGACAAGGCGCGTTCACGCGCCTGCGGGGGGAATGCAGACTCAACTCTTGGCGCGAATCCAATAGGTCTGCTCAGTGGGTTCCTGGTTCAGCAGTTGATGTCCCGTCATGCGACACCAGGTCGGCAAATCCGCCGGCGCACCGGTGTCCAGCGCGATGACCTTGAAGACCTTGCCCGGCGCGGCACGCATACGCTGGCGCAATTCGAGCACCAGATCGCCGCAGCTCAGCTCGCCGGCGTTCCATTCAAGGTCGTGGTTCATGTCGGCACCGTGGGCAAGACACGGCCAAGCCGCCGCACGCTGGCGCGGACTGAGACTGGGGGTGTGGGTGGGGAGAGGCGGGCCGAAGTGCAGGCGGTCGGCCACCGCGATGGCAAAGCAGAAGCTGTTCTTCCGAGGGCTGGAAGAACCCATCGACCCGACGCTGCCGCCCAACAGGAGATGGAGGTGTAGTAGTGCTTGAAGCGGTCAAACAACTTCACGCAGCGAAGACTGTGCTGCTGCGCTTGCTCTTGCAAGGGCAGCTGGAGCTCGTTCGTCGATGCATCTGGCGGGTTCATTGGCGAAGTTTACTTTTACTTCGCGTCACATCACAAGCGCATGACATTTACTGCCGAGCGCTGCCGCACCCTGAATCGCTTTGCTGCGCCGTCAGAAGTTGAGAAAGCGTGCGCCAGGTGCCACCCCAGCCGCCAGCAGTGACGCGGCCCCTCGGACGCCAGAGACTTCCTCGATCAGTTCTTCCGTGCGCAACCCCCGATCGGACAGCGCCATAGGGCAAACGAAGATGTCCGCGCCGAATTCCACGGCTTGGCGAATCTGCAGCAACAAGCCCGGCGCTGCCCCATCGCGACAGAACCACGCAACGGCGCCGGCGCTGATGGCGTGCAACTCGACGGCGATGTCCATCGCAGCTGCCGCGGCGGCATATCGCATGGCCAGATGAGCCGCCTCTGCGGATACGCCGGCCAGGACGATGACAAGCGTTGTTGCGGGAGGCGCATCGACCATTGGCGGGAGCGCTGATTCAGTCATGCGTGCGGCCATGGTCGGCGGATAGGAGGGGTACGCCGGACGCGGCCGGCAACGATATGCTATCCAATTCGTTCGCATTCGGTGGCACGAACGCTGTTCTCGCGTTGCGGTCCAGCCGTCACTGATTCGCCAGGCGGCTCGGCCGCCCGCAATGAATCGTCAGCATATCGATGAAGGCCGACGCGCCTGGGAGCATCCGATCCCATCGCCGGCCGCGCCGACCGCGCGCGATATCGAGCCAAGCGCGAAGGGCGCAACTGCGTGCGGGCACGCTGACCGCCCGGCTTCTTGCCCCGCCCGCGCCCACGCCACCCCGCCTCTGCCGGGAACGGCACAGACGACGGAAGCTGAAGCACCGCGGCCACGACCACGCTGGCCCTGCGGAGGATCGCCATAGATCGCCCCATTGACGGCGACCCGCGCTGATCCAATACTGACCCTCCCGTCGCGCCGTCGCGGTGCGCGCCACCGGCACCCCGTCTGCAACCCCAGGAGGTCTCCGCCATGCGTACCCGTTTCGATCTTTGCCATTCGTCCCTCGCCGTGTGCGGCCTCGCCGTCGCGCTCGCATTGGGCACCACCTCGGTCCATGCCGACGGCCGGGACTTCCGTCGTGGCGACAGCGCCGTTCCGGGCCTGCCCTCCGATGGCCAGGGCGCGGGCATGGGCTTTCGCTCGGGCATGGTGGCCGTGGCCAATCCTTACGCAGCGGAGGCGGGTGCGCGGATCCTCGAAGCTGGCGGCAACGCCGTCGATGCGGCAGTGGCCATCGCCTATGCGCTGAACGTAGTCGAGCCGCAGTCTGCCGGCATCGGCGGCGGCGGCTTCATGCTGGTCCACCTGGCCGATGGTGGCAAGGGCAGCGGCAAGTTCGGCGGCAAGACCTTTGCGGTCGATACGCGCGAGCGCGCCCCGGGCGGTGCCACGCCGGGCATGTTCGGCACGCTCAACTTCACGCAGGCATCGACCTCGGGCATCTCGGTGGGTGTGCCGGGCATGGTGCGCGGCACGGCGGACGCGGTGGACAGGTGGGGCAAGCTGCCACTGTCGCGCGTGCTGAGGCCAGCGATCCGGCTGGCCGACGACGGCTTCGCGGCGACCGCGCGCTTCGTCGCGTCGCCCAATTGCGCGAGTGCGACGAGCCGGGCGAAGGTCTACCCCGAAACGGCAGCGTACTTCTGCCCGGGCGGCAGCCCGATTCCAGAAGGCACGATCGTCACCAACAAGCCGCTGGCCGAGACGCTGCGCCGCATCGCCAGGCACGGCCCGGACGCCTTCTACAGCGGCGAGATCGCACAAGGCATCATCGAGGGGCAGAAGCGCCAGTCCGCCGGCGGTGCCCCGGGCACGATGACACTGGCTGACCTGCAGGGCTACGAAGCCACCCTGCGCGAGCCGGTGGTCGGCACCTACCGCGGCTACACCATCAAGGCGATGAACTCGCCGTCCTCCGGCGGACTGACCTTGCTGCAGATGCTCGGGATGGTCGAACGCTTCCCGATCGGCGACGCCGGGGTCGGCTTCGGCTTTGGCAGCACCTCGACCCTGAACGTGATGGCCGAAGCGATGCGCACTGCGTTTGCCGACCGTACCGTGTGGATGGGCGACGCCGACTTCTCTTATGTCCCCGCCGAAGGGATGATCAACCGTCACTACACGAAGATGCGCGGCGAGCCGATCGCGCCGACGGCGCGCTTGGCGGTCAACCCGGTGGCGGGCGACCCGCGGCCGTATGACATCAGCGCCTGGCAGACACCAAAGGACTTTGCCGGAGCGACCTCTTTTGCCGGGCCGGGCGGCTCGACCACGCACTTCGTCGTGGCCGACAAGTGGGGCAACCTGGTGTCCTACACGAACACCATCGAGTCGGGTTATGGCGCCGGCATGTTCGCGGGTTACTACCCCGCCGGCTGCACCGAGATCAGTTGCTTCAAGAGCTTCGGCTTCCTGCTCAACAACGAGTTGACGGACTTCAACTTCACGCCGTCGATCAACCCTTTCACTGGGCAGCCCGCGACCAACGACGTCGCGCCGGGCAAGCGGCCGCGCAGCAGCATGGTGCCAACCATGATTTTCGACGCCAAGGGCCGGCCACTCGTCGCCTACGGTTCACCGGGCGGCTCGACGATCATCAACTCGGTTTTCAACGTGACGCTGAACCTGCTCGACCACGGCATGACGATCCAGCAGGCGATCGACGCGCCGCGGCTGTCGGTCACCTCGGCCGGTGGCGCCGTGTCGATCGACACGGGCAACCCGCGCGCGCCCACACCGTTCCTGGCAGCCTCGCTTGACGGTCTGCGGGTGCTGGGGCACACCGTGAACGCGCCCGCCGACATCGGCTCGGTGCAGATGATCGTGGTCGACCCGAGGACGGGCAAGCAGTACGGCGGCGCGGACTTCCGACGCGAAGGTACGGTGATCGGGCTTCCGCGGCACCGCCGTGGCCATCTGGCCGGCCACGGCGGCGGTGATCACGACGACTGAGCATCGTCAGGTCGCTGAATGACCACCAGCGCCTTGATGCGAGGGGTTGGTCACGCACTGGTGAACTCCTTGCCGGCCGACGGCTCGCCGACGCCACGCTATGCCACTAGGCCGACGAAGCTGTCGAGCCAGGCCCGCTCGCTCACCGCCGCGCCGGCGACGGCCGTCAGGAGGCCAAGGACGGTCCGCCGATGGTCGGGGGCCACAGTGTGGCCTCGACCGCGGCCTTGCGCGTCTCCTGCGGGCTCCTATCCAGCCGCGCGGCGGCCCGCCGCCGGCAAGCCCGGTCCCACGGCCGGACTCAAGGGCTGCACCAAGACGCACCATCGCGACCGACCGACCCCATGCTTGGCAACACCCCGCGACCTCATTTCAAGCACGATAGGCCCGTCACCCTGTTCGGCGCTCTGGACACCAACCCCTGGCAGGCGCGCGACGCGGTGCTGGCGGCACTGGACATGCGCACCGAGCTGGCGCTGTACAACACGCAGCTGCGCGCGCGTGGCCTGCCGCCCTTGCGCTTCGGCATCGGCATCCACGGCGGCGAGGTCGTGGCCGGCGTGATCGGCACCGGTGGCCTGTCAACGTTCAGCGTCACGGGCGACTCGATCAATCTCGCCTCGCGGATCGAAGGCTTGACCGGCGGCTTCCAGGTGGACCTGCCGGTCACCGAAGAGATCCGTCGCGCGCTCGATGAGCGATTTGTGCTGCGGGCCATGCCGCCGGCGCAGGTCAAGGGCAAGGTCGAGCCGATTCAGACCTACTTCGTCGAGGCGGATGCCGGCGACTCAGGTCAGCGACTGTCTGCGCAGTCGCGCTCAGGCTGACGCGGCGGGCGCGCGATCGGTCGCCCGCTTTCCGACGAACGGGTGCAACTAAACGCCACCGGGCAGGTGGAGTTGAAGCTCGGGACATCGTGGCGCGACGGCACCACGCACCTGGTGAAGTCGCCGCTGGAGTTCATGCAACGACACTTCGATGGGCAGCTTTGCGGCATCGAGTTCTGCGAGCGCTACGTCGGCTGAGGATCGTTTGCCGGCGCATACGAACGGCCGCTGATCGGCACTCAGTTTTTTCGGCTCGGCGCGCTTACACCGCCCAGAGGTGACCGGCCGCTTTCGCTGCATTGCAGACCGCCGCCCCGCCAAGTTGAGCGACTGCTTCATGGCCGATTGCGGTCACTCGATCCGAGGACTTGAGTGGCAGCAGTGCAGCGGAAGGAGCCGGTGGCGAATGCCCGCTTTCTGGCAGCCCAATTTCATGAATTGTGGAGCCGGCCAGCCGCCGTTCGTGTGCGCCGGAAACGACCCAAACCAGCCGGACGATCCAACGGATTGGTCGCCGCATAGCCGCCATTCGCCGGCCTCGACGACCTTGTGCAAGCGCACTTCAGACTGAACTGCAAGGGTCGCGTCGGAGCATTCAGTATCCTGCGCGCAATCACCAGAAATCAGGACGAGTCGGAACCATGGCCACTTTGCAGGTAGACCCGAATCTGCCCGAGATCACACCAGCGCAAAGCCTGACCGGGCGGCACCGCGAGTTCTGCGTTGAACTGCTCGGCGACGGCGGCGCACGGATCTTCGTACGCGCCGTCGAAAAGAGCTCGTTCAAGGCGGCTGAGTTGCAGCACGCCATCCTGTTTCATTGGCTCGACTCGAGGTTCCACGACCTCGAAGGCTGCGTCGAAGCCATTCGAGCCGATCTGGATCGCCTGGTCAACGCGGCACGGCGTAGCCGGCCCGAAAAGGAAAACCTGTTCACCTCGGTGGAATACGACCGCGCAGCGTGGGAACGTATGGAGCAAGGAATCGACCGCTGGGCGAAGCGCTGAGACCGTTCGAGCGCATGTTGCTGCCACCAATGAGCGGACGAAGCTTTGCGTGCCTGGACTTGCTGTGGTCAGATGTCTCTGACCAGGGCAGCCAAGCGCTCTGCGCCAGGGGGCATCCGCACGTTGACTTATGGCTCACTCATCACTCGAATTCGACAGCAAGACTCGGAGTGCCTCAGTTGATCATCGTGTCTACAGTGAGGTCATCGATTTCACTGCTGGGCGCAAACTATGAAAATGAGTACGAAGACCGAAACGCTCGCCACGGCGACGGTGAGCGACCCGCGCTGGGCCGCCGTCATGACGCGCGATGCGCGATGCGATGGCCAGTTCGTCTACTGCGTGCGCACGACCGGCGTGTACTGCCGGCCAGGCTGTGCCGCCCGCGCCGCCCGACCCGAGAACGTGGTTTTTCACGCGACGGCAGCCGACGCACAGCGCTGCGGGTTCCGCCCCTGCATGCGCTGCAAACCGGACCAATCCTCGCTTCCAGCCCAGCAGGCCGCCATGGTCGCACAGCTGTGTCGCTTCATCGAATGCGCTGAACAGCCACCCAGCCTGGACGCGTTGTCGGGGCAGGCACAACTCAGTCCATATCACCTGCACCGCGTGTTCAAGGCGATCACTGGCGTGACACCGAAGGCCTACGCCAGCGCACATCGAGCCGGCCGAATGCGCGAGAAACTGGGACACAGTGACACCGTGACCGAGGCCATCTACGACGCAGGCTACAACTCCGACAGCCGCTTCTACACGCAGGCCAACCAGGTGCTCGGCATGACGCCCACGCGCTTCCGTGCCGGCGGCGTCGGTACCGAGATCCGCTTCGCCATCGGTCAATGTTCGCTGGGTGCCATCTTGGTCGCGCGCAGTGACCGTGGCGTTTGCGCCATCCAGTTGGGCAACGATCCCGCCATGCTCGCGTGCGACCTGCAGGATCGCTTCCCACGGGCGAAGCTGGTCGCAGGCGATGCCGAATTCGAGCAGTGGGTCGCCCGGGTTGTCGGCTTCGTCGAAGCACCTCGGCTCGGGCTTGACTTGCCGCTCGATGTGCGCGGCAGGGCTTTCCAGCAGCGCGTCTGGCAGGCCTTGCGCGACATCCCTGCCGGCCACACGGCAAGCTACGCCGACATCGCCGCGCGCATCGATGCACCGAAGGCGGTGCGCGCGGTCGCACAAGCCTGTGGCGCCAACCCGCTGGCGGTGGCCATCCCCTGCCACCGCGTGGTGCGCAGCGACGGCGGGCTGTCGGGATACCGATGGGGCGTCGAGCGCAAGCGTGCACTGCTGGCGCGGGAGGCGCAGACATGAACGCACGCGACAAGACCTTGAGCTCACCGGTGCACGGCATCGAAGACCGGCTCGAGGCCGTCGATTGGCGGCGCTTGGCCGCCGAGCTCGACGCCCAGGGCGCTGCGACGATCGAAGGCCTGATCACGCCCGCCGAATGCGAGGCCCTGGCCGCGCTGTATCCGCTCGACGCTCTGTTCCGCAGCACGGTGGTCATGGCGCGGCACGGGTTCGGGCGTGGCGAGTACCGGTACTTTGCTTACCCATTGCCTGAGCTGATCGGCGCCTTGCGCGAGGCCTTCTATCGACGCCTGGCGCCGATTGCCAACCGCTGGCACGAGGTGATGGGCATGCCAGTGCGCTTCCCGGACGAGCACGCTGAATTCATCTCGCGCTGCCATGCCGCCGGACAACTGCGCCCCACGCCACTGTTCCTGAAATACGGTGCCGGCGACTACAACTGCCTGCACCAGGATCTGTACGGTGAGCATGTGTTCCCGCTGCAGGTGGTGCTGATGCTTTCGCAGCCGGGCCGCGACTTCGAGGGCGGCGAGTTCGTGATGACCGAGCAGCGCCCGCGCATGCAATCGCGAGCGATGGTGCTCCCACTTCGACAGGGCGACCTGGCAGTGATCGCCGCGCGTCATCGACCGGTGCAGGGCACGCGGGGCGTGTACCGTGCCAACCTCAGACATGGCGTGAGCCAAGTTCGCTCTGGGCGCCGCCACACCGCAGGCATCATCTTCCACGATGCGAACTGACGTGAACCGACGCATGAGCTTGTCGCAGACCGCAGACCTGTTTTGGTCTGACGACGAGCTTGTGCCGACCGAGCCCGACATGGAGTCGCTCGCCCCCGGCGCGATGTTGCTGCGCGGTCGGGCATCGCCTGACGCTGTTGCGTTGATGGCCGACCTTCAAGCCGTGCTCGACCAGGCGCCGCTTCGGCGCATGATCACCCCGGGCGGCTTTCGCATGTCGGTCGCGATGAGCAATTGCGGCGCACTTGGCTGGGTCAGTGACCGCACCGGCTATCGCTATGACGCAGTGGACCCGAACAGCGGGTACCGCTGGCCGTCCATGCCGGCATCGTTCCTGCGTCTTGCGCGACTCGCTGCGGCTGAATCAGGCTTCAGCGGCTTCGAACCCGACGCGTGCCTGGTGAATCGCTATGAACCCGGCGCCCGGCTGACCCTGCACCAGGATCGCAACGAGCGTGACTTCAGCCAACCCATCGTCTCGGTATCGCTAGGCCTGCCGGCGGTGTTTGTCTTCGGTGGATCGAAGCGCAGCGACAGACCCGTGCGCGTGCCGCTGATGCATGGCGATGTGGTCGTCTGGGGCGGACCCGCCCGACTGCACTATCACGGGGTACTCGCGCTCAGGCAGGGACACCACTTACTGACAGGCGACTGCCGCTTCAACCTGACCTTGCGCCGAGCAGCGTGACATTGCAGGCGGCGCATGATCGACCATCTGGACAAACTGCGCTGTTGGATCGCTGATGAATGTCGGCAGAAAACACGGCCCGTTCGCGCGGGGAATCGGCGGTATCGACCCATAGTTGACCGTCGTCGGCACGGAGTGGCCGCCACAAAGCTGACGGACAGATTTGCACGATCCGAATGCCCTTGTGGGACGCAGCTGCTTCAGTCCGGCTTCAGCCCGTTTTCTACGAGCCTGGCTTTTCGCCCAGCGCCTTTGGCCTGCCGCCTTGGCTCTTCCACTTCTCAAAACACTCAAGCCCGCAGAAGTGCATGAAGTAGTCTGCCGCCTCTGCGATCTTCGCCTCGGAGACAGGCACTTCCTTCAGGCACACTGCACAGGAGACGCGGCAGACCTCGACCGGTTTGTCAGATGTAGCCATGGCTTCCTCCTTTCGGAGCCGCCCATCGTACTCGCCAATGACCGACGACTGGGAAAGCGATCAGCGTTGGGTCACCTGAAGGTTCTCATGGGCGTCTTGCCAGCCGCCGGTAAGCTCTGGCGTCATGTCCGCCGCCTGCCGCCACCCAACCCGGAGAGCCACCTTCAGCCGCGCTGCAAGGACGCCAGCACCATTCGACCGGAATTCAACGAGCGTGGTATCAGGCCAGCGCCGCCCTGCGCTTCAATGCGCGCGCCCATCGAGCGGCTCGGCCAGCCGCCTCTCTCCGCCTTCAATCGCCTCCTCACGAACCTCATGAACCGACAGATTGCCGAATGGCTTTGGCGCGCCGCCATCATCTGCGCCCTGGGATGGATAGGCTGGGAACTGCACCAGATCCACTTGGAGCTGCTTCAGCCGGTCGACGAGGCCACCACGGCCGCTTCACCTGACGGCCTTCAGGACAGCCTCGACGATCTCAGCGCCCAAGTGGCAACGCTGAACGAGAAGGTCGACGCGATCATGATCGCGATGATGCAGCTGAAGCGGTAGACGCAGGCCTTTCGGACAGGAGTTCACTGACTGGCGCAACGAAAGGTCGACATGGAACGGATCTGGTTGAGGCACTACCCGCCGGACATTCCGGCCGAGGTGGACGTGCATGAGTTCGCCTCGCTCAGGGAGGTGCTGCAACGCAGCTGCCAGCGCTTTGGCGCATTGCCCGCCTACAGCAACATGGGAGCGTCGATCACCTACGACGATCTCGAACAGTCGAGCCGCGACTTTGCCGCCTACCTGCAGAAGTCACTGGGCCTGCACAAGGGCGAGCGGGTGGCGATCATGGTGCCCAACCTGCTGCAGTATCCAGTGGCGCTGTTCGGCGTGCTGCGCGCCGGCCTGGTGGTGGTGAACATCAACCCGCAGTACACCGCAGACGAACTGGAGCGCCGGCTCAAGGACTCCGGCGCGATGGCCATCGTGGTGCTGGAGAACTTTGCCCACACCCTGCAGAAGGTGCTGGACAGTGAGCCGCCACTGAGCCTGACCGTCATCACGACGGAGGTCGGCGATATGTTCCCCGTGGTCAAGGAGATGCTGACCAACGCGGTGGTCAAGTACGTGAAGAAGATGGTGCCGAAATGGAAAATTGCGCACACGATCGAGTTCAACGCGGCCTTGCGCGCGGGACATGCGCAAGCCTTGGACGACGTGCCGCTGAACCACGACGACATGGCCTTCTTGCAGTACACCGGCGGCACGACCGGCGTGGCCAAGGGCGCGGTGCTGACGCACGGCAATATGGTGGCGAACCTGCAGCAGCTGGGGGCGTGGATCGCACATGACCTGCTGGACGGCAAGGAGGTCTTCGTCTGTCCGTTGCCGCTGCATCACGTCTACGCGCTGAACTCGTGCCTCGTGTTCATGCAGATCGGTGCGCACACCCTCCTGGTCACCGATCCGAGGGACATGCACGCCCTCATC
>DASQFA010000392.1:0-5077 GCA_035633375.1 Rubrivivax sp. | reverse complement strand
TGCGGCGCAACTGGCGTAAGACGGCCTGGCCAATCGGCCTCGGCTCAAGGTGTATCGAAGCGGCGCGTGCCGAGCTTGAGCTCGTAGCGCGTGGCCTTTTCTGGGTCGATGAACAGCAGCTTATTGCCGTTCCATTGGTAGCGCGCAAAGAACCCATCGATCTGCATCGTGCCGTGATACAGCGTCACGCCCAGCTGGTCGGCATGCACCTGCAGGCGGTAGGCGATGTCGCTGACGCGCACCAGCGTCTGGCCGGCGTTGCCGACCTCGGCCGTCACAGGCCCGCAGCTGATCGGCGCCGTGCCGACGCCCACGCAGATCTGCGCGTCGTACAGGCCGGCGGCGGGTGGCAGGCCGGCCAGCAACTCGCCGGCCGTGCCGCCGACCGCGCGGTCGGCGGCGGCTTGCGTGCCCATCGAGGCAAGCGACAGCGCCGCAATGGCAAGGCGGCGCCGCATGACCGCCATTACTTCAACAGCCCTTCGGCCTTGAGAGCCTCTTGCACGGCTGGGCGGGCCGCCATGCGGGCCATGAACGCGCCGAGGTTCTTCAGTGAAGAGATGTCCATGTTCACGAACTTCGTCCAGTTGGCCACAGTGAACAGATAGGCGTCGGGCACGGAAAAGTTGGCGCCCATCAGGTACTGGCGGCCTTCGAGTTGCTCGTCCACCCATTGCAGGCGGCTGAGCCCCATGGTGCGCGCCATGGCCTTGGCTTCTTCGGGCAGGGCAGGGTTGAACAGCGCGCCGATGCCCTTGTGCAGCTCGGTGCTGATGAAGTTCAGCCACTCGATCTGGCGATAGCGCTCCATCGTGCCCCAGGCGGCGACGAGCTTCTTCTCGGGCACTTGGTCGGCCACGTACTGCACGATGGCCGGGCCTTCGGTCAGGCGCTGCCCGTCGTCCAGCTCGAGCAGAGGCACATAGCCCTTGGGGTTGAGGGTGTAGTAGTCGGTGCCATCGGCCAGCTTGTGCGTCTTGGTGCTGGCCATGACCGGCGTGAAGCCCAGGCCGGCCTCGCGCAACACGATGTGCGGGCTGAGCGAGCAGGCGCCAGGGCTGTAGTAGAGCTTCATGCAGGTCTCCGGGGGTGAGTCGTGGCAAGAGCGGGAAATCCTACGCCATTGTTCATCGGGGCGCTTGCGGCGCGGCGCGGCGCGGCACCGGCACTGGGGTAACCTTCGCGCAGGAGGGCCAGATGCCACGCAACATACTCGACGAAGCCCAGATCCACCCGGCCCTGCGCGAGCGCGTGGCCAAGCACCACGCCGACGTCGTGCAGCAGGTGCAGGCGGCCACCCGGCAACACAAGGTGGTGGTCGTGGGCATGGGACAGAACCCCTACCCGCGCAAGGCGCGCAAGGCCCTGGACGCGGCCGGCGTGCCCTATCACTACCTGGCCTATGGCAGCTACTTCGCTGACTGGCGGCGGCGCAATGCGCTGAAGATGTGGACCGGCTGGCCGACCTTTCCGATGGTCTTTGTCAAGGGCACGCTGGTGGGTGGCGCCGACGATCTGGACAAGCTGATCGCCAGCGGTGAGCTGCAACGCCTGCTGGACTGAGCCCGGCCAGCCCGGCCAGCCCGGCGACATGGCACACGGCGCGTGAGCATGCGGCCGCGCACGTGGGCCTGGCGCGCCGGTGCCGTGGCATCGCTGCTGCTGCCGGCAGCGCCGCTGAACGCCGCGGCGCCCGGCGGCCTGGTGCCGTGCCGCCTGAAGGGTTTCGAGCACGAGGCACTGTGCGGCCAGGTGCAGCGCGCGCTGGACCCTGCTAACCAAGGCGGCACGCGCATCGACGTGCACTTCGCGGTGCTGCCGGCGCTGGCGCGCAACAAGAAGCCCGACCCGGTGTTCTTCATCGCCGGCGGGCCGGGGCAAAGCGCCATCGACCTGGCCGGCCCGCTGAGCCGCATGCTGGCGCGCTTCGGCAACCGGCGCGACATCGTGCTCGTGGATCAGCGTGGCACGGGGCGCAGCGCGCCGCTGATGTGTGACGAAGAAGCCGCCAGCCTGCCGCTGCGACAGTCTGCCGACCCGGCGGGCCAGGTGCAGCGGGCACGCGATTGCCTGCGCAAGCTGCAGACCCTGCCGCACGGCGACCTGCGCCACTACACCACGACACTGGCCATGGCCGACTTGGAGGCGGTGCGCCAGGCGCTGGGCGCGCAGCGCATCAACCTGATCGGTGCGTCCTACGGCACGCGCGCGGTGCTCGACTACATGCGGCAGTTTCCGCTGCAGGTGCGCCGCGCAGTGCTGGACGGCGTGGCACCGCCCGACATGGTGTTGCCGCAGGCCTCGGCAGCCGACGCGCAGGCCGCTTTCGACGCCTTGCTGCAGGCCTGCGAAAAGGATGCCGTGTGCAGCGCCCGGCACCCGCGCTTGCGCGCCACGTGGCAGGCGCTGCTGGCGGCGTTGCCGCGCGAGGTGAGCCTGCCGCACCCGCTGACCGGCCGCAGCGAAAGCCTGACCCTGACGCGCGACATGCTGCTGGGCATGGTGCGTGCACCGCTGTATTCGCCGGCATTCAGCGCGGGATTGCCGGTGGCGCTGGAAGAAGCGGCACAGGGCCGCTTTGTGCCACTGCTCGGCCTGTCGAGCGCGCTCGGCCCGGCGCGTGGCAGCGCGGCGCTGGCCCAGGGCATGCACTTTTCGGTCATCTGCGCCGAAGACATGCCGTCCATGCCGCCGCCACCGCCGCCCGCGCCGGATTTCGGCGAAGGCCTGGCGCCGCTGTACCGCCAAGTGTGCGAAGGCTGGCCGCGCGGCGTGGTGCCTGAGGCCTTCCGAGTGGTGCCGACGGCGCCGGCGGCGACGCTGCTGCTGTCGGGCGGCATCGACCCGGTGACACCGCCGCGCCATGGCGAGTGTATGGCCCGCTCGCTCGGTGCCAAGGCGCGGCACGAGGTGGTGCCGAACGCCGGACACGGGCTGCTGGGCCTGGCGTGCCTGCGCGATGTGGTGTTCCGCTTCATCGACGCGGCCACCGATGCGCAGGCATTGGAGATCGATGCCTCTTGTGCACGCGACATTCCGCGGCCGCCGCCTTTTCTGCCGCCGGGCACGGGGGCCGCACCGTGATCGAGGTGCGCGGCGTCGCTCGGCGTTTCGTGCAGGGGCGTGGCCGATCCGCGCGCGCCGTGCAGGCGGTCGACGGGCTCAGCTGGGTGGCGGCCGATGGCTGCATCAGCGGCTTGCTGGGCCCCAACGGCGCCGGCAAGACCACGCTGCTGCGCATCGTGGCCGGGCTGATCGAAGCCGATGCCGGACAGGTGCTGGTGGACGGCCTCGACGTGACCACGCAGCGTGGCGCGGCGCTGTCGCGCATGGGCGTGCTCAGCGACGCGCGTGGCCTGTACCCGCGCCTGACGGCGCGCGAGAACATCGTCTACTACGGCCGGCTGCAGGGCATGAGCGAGGCCGCGGCGCAGGCCCGGGCCGAAGAGCTGGCGCTGGTGCTGGAAATGGCGCCGCTGCTGGAGCGGCGCACGGCGGGGTTCAGCCAGGGCGAGCGCATGAAAACCGCGCTGGCACGCGCGCTGGTGCATGACCCGCACAACATCATCCTGGACGAGCCGACCAACGGCCTGGACGTGCTTGCCACTCGCGCACTGCGCGAGGCTTTGCGCCGGCTGCGCGACGAGCAGGGCAAGTGCATCATCTTCTCCACGCACGTGATGCAGGAGGTGCAGCGCCTGTGCGATCAGGTCGTGGTGGTGGCGCACGGGCGCGCCGTGGCACAGGGCACGGTGGCCGAACTCTGCGCGCTGACCGGGCAGGACGACTTCGAGCAGAGCTTCGTGCAACTGGCCTTCAGTGCCGATGAGCGGCAACGCGGGGTGAGTGCATGAGGCCGCCGGGCCGCCCAAGGGCGAATTGCGCAGTGCGCAGCACGAAGGTACCCCAGTGAAGCCGCCGGGCCGCCCGCGGCCAGAGGCCGATGGCCTTCGGCAGGCGACGGACAGTGCGCAGGGACTGTCCGTGTCCGGCCTCGGCCCCAAGGGCGAATTCCGCAGTGCGCAGCATGTAGGCTGCCCGATGTGTGTTGCCGCCTGGATCGTGCTGCGCAAGGAACTGCTGGACGCGCTGCGTGACCGGCGCACGCTGCTGACGGTGCTGCTCAGCTCGGTGGCGGTGGGCCCGCTGGTGCTGGTGCTGCTGTCGACGCTGGTGTCGGGCATCGAAAAGCGTGCTGAAACGCGCGAGGTGGTGGTGCTCGGTATCGAGCATGCGCCGACGCTGCGCAACTATCTGGAGCGCCAGACCTACCGTGTGCTGCCTGCCCCCCAGGACCATGAGCAGCAGTTGAAGAGCAACCGCCTGGGCGAGCCCGTGCTCGTGATTGGCCCTGATTTCGAAGCCGAGCTGGCGCGCGGCGAGCCGCCACGTGTGGAGCTGGTGGGCAATTCGGCCAATCAGCGCGCTTCTGCTGGCGCGTCGCGCGTGATGCGCTTGTTGCAGGGCTTCCAGCAGGAGCAGTCGGCATTGCGCCTGAGCTGGCGCGGGGTATCGCCAGCGGCGCTGCAGGCCATCGAACTGGATGAGCGCGACCTCGCCAGCCCGGCCGCGCGCGCCGCGCAGTGGGCCGCGCTGGTGCCATTCTTCGTGCTCATGGCCGTGCTCTACGGCGCGCTGCACGCCGCGCTCGACACGATGGCGGGCGAACGCGAGCGCGGCTCGCTGGAGCCGCTGCTGATGAACCCGATCTCACGTGCGGCGCTGGTGCTGGGCAAGTGGGGCGCGGTGGCCGGTGTGGCCATGCTCATTGCGCTGCTCAGCTGCGCCAGCTTCCTGCCCGGGCAATGGTTGCTGCGCAGCGAGACGCTGGCGGCGATGTTCCGCTTCGGCGTGCACGAAGCGGTGTTGTTCCTGGCGTTGCTGCTGCCGCTGGCGGGCGCGCTGTCGGCACTGCTCATGGCAATCGCCATCCGCTGCCGCAGTTTCAAGGAGGCGCAGGCGAATGCCACTGTCTTGGTGCTGGTGGTGTCGCTGTTGCCGCTGTTGACGATGTTCAACCAGGAGGGCGAGTCGCCCTGGTTCCTGTGGGTGCCTGCCCTGGCGCAGATCTCGCTGA
>DASQFA010000391.1:0-2873 GCA_035633375.1 Rubrivivax sp. | reverse complement strand
TCAGCCTGGGCCAGGCCAGCGGGCGGCTGGCACCGATCGACCCCGATGCGCTGGTCGCCAAGTCGCTGAGCTTTTCGCGCCCGGTGGTCTTCGACTTTGTCGACACGCGCAGCACGCTGGCCGAACGCGCGCAGCGCCTGTGGGACGCGCTGGCGGACGGCACGCTGAGCGCACCGACGATCGAGCGGCATGTGCTCGACGCGGCTACGGCGGCACACCAGCGGCTGGAGTCGCGGCGCAGCACCGGTTCGCTGATATTGGTGACCTGAACCCGAACGAGGAGCGCACGCATGATCCACGGCATGAACCACTTCACCATCACCGCAGAAGACCGCGCCAAGACGCTCGACTACTACTGCGGCCTGCTCGGCCTGCAGGAAGGGCATCGCCCCGAGCTGGGCTTTCCCGGCGCCTGGCTGTACGCGGGTGGCGCGCAGGCGGTGCTGCACATCTACTGGGACCGGCCGATGCCGGACACGCGCACGGGGGTCATCGACCACATGGCCTTCAGCGCCCGCGGCCTGAAGGAGGTGAAGGCACGCTTCGACGCGCGCGGCCTGAAGTACGAGCTGCGCCAGCAAGCCGGTGCCGGCACCTGGCAGCTCTTCAGCCACGACCCGAATGGCGCCAGGGTGGAACTGGATTTCGACGCCAGCGAGACCTTGTAGCGCCGCGGGTCACGCCTCGGAGCCCGGACGCGATGCCGGCGGGCTACGGTGGTGGCCTCAAACCCAAGCCTTCTGCGCGGGGCAACCAATTGCCTGCGGTCTTGCCTTCCCCTTGACCCTGCCGCCCGACTTAATAGCTCGAGTGCCACTGACATCGCGCGACCACTGAGAACGCGCGTCCGTCGGCGGCGGCACCATGAACTCGCCGCCATGGCTGCCCGGCCCGGGGCTGGGCTGTGCGCATCCCCGACACGCACGGGCGAAACTGCGCGCCCGCCGGCCAGCCCATGAATACCCTAGGCGCGCAGGGCGGCCAGCGCCTCGGCATGGCGCTGCGGCCACTCATCCGCTTTGGCCACGCTGATGTTCAGATCGCGCATCAGGCCGTCGCGGATGCCGTACACAATGCCATGCACAGCGACGGCCTGGTTGCGCTGCCACGCCTCCTGAAGCACCGTAGTGCGGCACACG
The DNA here is from genome assembly GCA_035633375.1 of Rubrivivax sp. Taxonomy (GTDB): domain Bacteria; phylum Pseudomonadota; class Gammaproteobacteria; order Burkholderiales; family Burkholderiaceae_C; genus Rubrivivax. The sequence continues at coordinate 1,734 of DASQFA010000391.1, read as the reverse complement.
TTGACCACCTGCTCGATGACGTTGAGCTCGCACAGCCGATCGTGGCGCGCGAGCTCGTCTAGGGGCTCGAGCATCGCCGAGTGCTGCAGGCAGACGTTCTCGATCTTGCGCAGCCAGTTGTCGGACAGACCGATCTTGTGGTGCGTCATCGCCGCATGCACACCGCTGCAGCCGTAGTGACCACAGACGATGATGTGCTCGATCTGCAGGATGTCGACAGCAAACTGGATCACCGACAGGCAGTTCAGGTCGGTCTGCACGACGACGTTGCCGATGTTGCGGTGAACGAACACCTCGCCCGGCGCGAGCCCAGTGATCTCGTTCGCCGGCACGCGGCTGTCGGAGCAGCCGATCCACAGATACTTGGGCGTTTGCTGACGCGACAGCCGCTCGAAGTACTGCGGATCGCGCGCGAGCATCTGTCGCGCCCAGACTCGATTGTTCTCGAACAAGTTCTCTAGGTTACTCATTTGGCTAGCCCTACCATCAACTCGCCGAAGCGCGCGCCCCCCGAAGGAAAAGGGCGCGACTTGCGCGCCTTCGGATCGAGGCAAACCTCTTCACGGCGTCTCGGCGAACAATTCGCCTGCGAACAGCATACGCCGGATCTCGGAGGTTCCCGCACCGGTCTCGTAGAGTTTAGCGCCGCACCACAGGTGACCGGTCGCGTACGCGTTGATGTAGTCGTTGCCGTCCAGGCAAAGGATCGAATCCCCCGCCATCCACGTCGCCTTCTCACCAGCATAGAGGATGGCACCCACGGCGTCTTTGCGCGAGGCACAACCGCGGTGGCAGGCCGTCGCCACGGCGTACATGCAGGCACGGCAGGCATTGAACCTGGTGTACATGTTGGCGAGCTTGCCCTGCATGTGCCGGCATTCGCTGATCGGCGGGTCGAGTTGCTTGCGCTCATGCACGTTGGGCGGCACGCCATCAAGGCAGGCCGCCACGATGCCGAGCGGGCCGGTTGAAGAGCAAGGCCAAACTTGGTTTGCGACAACGACGCCGATTCAGACGAGGCCCGTGCGCTCAGGCCGCTGCAGGCGGCGGCATGGTGCGCTCCGCACAAAGGGCAAGAGCCTCGCCGCTTGCAGCTGAAGGCGACCTGCTTGTCATGGCCGAAGTCGCCGCAGCACAAGCGCTGCGAAGCCGAGTGCCTGGCGCACGCCGAAACGACTACTTCTTCCGGTCGGCAGCCTTGCTCTCGGTCTTGGTCTTGACTTCGGCCTTGCCCTTGGCCTTGCCGCCCGGCTTTGCTGCCCGCTTGCCACTGGCATCACGCGACCACTGCGAGCGTGCGCCAGACGGCGGCGGCACCATGAATTCTTCGCCGCGATTGCCCGGCCCGGGCTCGGGCAGCGGCCGGCCGCTGTCGCGCCATTCCACCGCGGCGGGAAAACCGAACTGCTCGGCATAACGCTTGAACCACAGGCCTTCGGGCGAGTGGCGGGTGATGCCGTCGAAGAGGGTTGCGAACATCTGCGTGTGCTCCAGGCCCATGGCGTCGATGGCCTGGTTGATGACCAGCTTGAGCATCATCAGCTGGTTCTTGGGCACACCGGCGATGCGCTCGGCCAGCTTGTGCACGCAGGCGTCGAGCTGGTCGATGGGCGCCACGTCGGTGGCCAGGCCCCACTCGAAGGCCTGTGTGCCGTCGATCAGGTCGCCAGTGAGCATCAGCCGCTTGGCGCGCATGGCGCCCAGGCGGTACACCCACATGGCCGGCGTGGGGCA
>DASQFA010000390.1:0-5156 GCA_035633375.1 Rubrivivax sp. | reverse complement strand
GCTGCCAGCCCGGCATGGCCGCCAGCACACGCGCCGACAGCGGCGGCGGTCGGTGCGACAGGCGCCACACCAGCCGCAACACCGACAGCGCGAGGATCGTGACACCGGCCCACTTGTGCCAGTTGATGAGCTTCACGCGCTGCATCGAGAACGGCAGCTCGCTCATGTAGAAGCCGACGCTGAAGGTGCCGATCAGGGCCAGCGCCAGCACCCAGTGCAGCAGCATGGCGGTCGAGGTGTAGCGCGGTTCGCTCGGCGTCATCGTCTTTGGCATCCTGCCTCATCGGGTCGTCTTCACGGCGCTGGCCGTAAGGCCGCCGCGCAGCTTTGAAATCTAGCAGATCGTGAGGCGAAATCCCGGTCGAGGGCCATGCCTGCGCCCGAACCGGCAAGGACAATGCACCAGAATTGCCAGGCCTTTGGCTACGCTGATCGACAATCATGGCGTCGTCAACAGCGGCAATCGCGGCTCTGCCAAGGTGCCGTGCGCAAGAACGCTCTCCAGGACCCAGGAACATGCATTTCGACTTCATCACCTTCATCGGTCTGATCGGCGGCGCCTTCTACCTGGCCAGCCATTACATGCGCGCCATGGTGCCGCTGCGCATCCTGTCGCTGGTCAGCAATATCCTGCTGATCATATTTTCGGTCTTCCACCTGGAGTTCGACTGGGCCAAGCTGATCGTGTCGCCCGAGTTCCTGCTGAACTCGATCCTGCTGCCGATGAACGCCAAGCGCCTGGTGGAGATCATGAGGTTGACCCGGGAGATCGAAAAGGTGACCGAGAAGTCGCCGGTATCCGAGTGGCTGCTGCCGCACATGCACATGCACAAGCACCATGCCGGCCACGTGCTTTTCCGCGAAGGCGACAAGGCCGACGAGATCTATTACGTGGCCAGCGGCACGCTGCGGCTTGAAGGCATCGGCGCGACCATCGGGCCCGACAACTTGGTGGGCGAGATCGCGCTGTTCTCGCCGAGCAAGAAGCGCACGCTGACCGTCGTCTGCGAGACCGACTGCGAGCTCTACATGATGACCGCCGAGCAGATCTACCAGCTGTACTACCAAAACCCGAAGCTGGGCTTCTACTTCATGAAGCTGATCGTCGAGCGGCTGTTGCGCGACGTCGAGCGGCACAAGGCCGCGGCTTTGGCGGCCTGATATGGATTCGCGTTCAGAAAAATCGTTGCGCTCTCGGAACACGGGCCGGTTGCGACGACGGCCGCGAACGGCGGCTTAGGCTGCATTGCTGCCAGTGAGACTGCGGGTGCATGCAGCGGCAATGGGCACTCGCCTCGAGTTGATTTTCTTCCATGGGCCGCGCCGATCGCATGGCTCGGCGCCGGGTCGCCGAGCCGGATCAGCTCAAAGCAGGCTGTCGGCGGCCACGGTCTCGTAGCCCAGCGCTTCGGCCACCTCGGCACAGGTGACCTTGCCGGCGCAGACGTTCAGGCCGGCCTTCAGGTGCGGGTCGTCGCGCAGCGCCTGCTGCCAGCCCTTGTCGGCCAGCGCCAGCACGAAGGGCAGCGTGGCGTTGTTCAGCGCATACGTGGATGTGCGCGGCACGCCGCCGGGCATGTTGGCCACGCAGTAGTGCACCACCCCGTCGACCACGTAGGTGGGGTCGGCATGCGTGGTGGCGCGCGCCGTTTCGACGCAGCCGCCCTGGTCGATGGCGACATCGACGATGACCGAGCCCGGTTTCATGCGCGACAGCATCTCGCGCGTCACCAGCTTCGGCGCCGCTGCCCCGGGAATGAGCACGCCGCCGATCACCAGGTCGGCCGCAAGCACCTCGCGCTCGACGTTGTCGCGGTTGGAAAACACCGTCATGACGCGCGCGCCGAGCAGCCGGTCCATGCGGCGCAGCGCATCCACGCTGCGGTCCACCACCACCACCTGCGCGCCGGTGCCCACCGCGATCTGCGCCGCGTTGGAGCCGACGACGCCGGCCCCCAGGATGACGATGCGCGCGGGCGGCACTCCGGCCACGCCACCCAGCAGCACGCCCATGCCGCCATGCGCGCGCTCCAGGCAGTAGGCGCCCGCCTGCACCGCCAGCCGGCCCGCCACCTCGGACATCGGCGCCAGCAAGGGCAACCCGCCACCCGGCGAAGTCACGGTCTCATAGGCGATGCAGACGGCACCGCCGGCCACCAGCTCACGGCACTGCTCAGGGTCGGGCGCCAGGTGCAGGTAGGTGAACAACACCTGGCCGGGTCGCAGCATGGCGCGCTCGGCGGCCTGCGGCTCCTTCACCTTGACGATCATCTCGGCGTTGGCAAACAGCGCGGCCGCGTCGGCGGCGATCGACGCCCCGGCGGCAATGTAGTCGGCGTCGGCGGCACCGATGCCCGCGCCGGCACCGGCCTGCACGCGCACCGCGTGGCCATGCGTCACCAGTTCACGCACCGACGCCGGCGTCAGGCCGACGCGGTACTCGTGGTTCTTGATTTCTTTGGGCACGCCAATCAGCATAGGACCTCCTTGGTAAACACTCGACGATGGGGCTGGACCGTGCAGCATAACGGCTGGCATGAAAGCCCGGCCGTCACGCAGGCCACGGCACAACCGACCCGCCTCACCAGGGCAACGAATAGGTCTTCACGTTGGTAAAGGCCTTGCAGCACTCCTGCACGCCCTCCTTCACGCCGATGCCCGAATCCTTGATGCCGCCGAAGGGCGTGAGCTCGAGCCTATAGCCCGGCACTTCCCACACGTTGACCGAGCCGACGTGCAGTTCCTTCACGAAGCGCATGATGTCGTCGAGCCGGTTGGTGCACACGCCCGACGACAGGCCATAGGCGGTGGAGTTGACCTGCGCGATGGCGTCGTCCAGGTCCTTGAAGACGATGATCGGTGAGACCGGCCCGAAGGTCTCTTGCTTGACCACCTCCATCTCGCCGCGCACGCGGTCGATGAGCGTGGGCGAATACGACGCGCCGTCGCGCACGTTGCCGTGCAGCAGGCGCGCACCCTGCGCCAGCGCGGCGTTGACGCGGCGCTCGAAGAGCGTGGCCGCCGGCACGTCGATGACCGTGCCCATGTCCACCTTCGGGTCGAGCGGGTCGCCCCAGCTCCAGGCGCGAGTCCGGGCAAGCATCGCCTCGGTGAATTCGGCGGCGATCTTCTGGTGCACGAAGATGCGCTTCACCGCCGTGCAGCGCTGGCCCGAGTTCTTGTACGAGCCACCGGCTGCGAGCTCGGCCGCCTTGGCCACGTCCGCATCGTCCATGACCACGATCGGATCGTTGCCGCCGAGTTCGAGCACCTGACGCTTGTACACCGCCTTGGCGGCGATGTACTTGCCGACGGCCACGCCGCCGGTGAAGGTGATCACGTCGACATCGGCATGGGTCAGCATCTCGTCGGCGATCTCACCCGGGTCGCCGGTGATCACGCTCAGCATCTCGGGCGGCAGGCCGGCCTCGTACAGCACGTCGGCCAGCACGATGGCGGCCAGCGGCGTCTTCTCGGTCGGCTTGAGCACCATGCGGTTGTTGGTGGCCACCGAAGGCGCCACCTTGTGGATCACCTGGTTGAGCGGGTGGTTGAAAGGCGTGATCGCCGAGATCACGCCCATCATCGGCTCGCGCAGGGTGTGCACGCGGCGCTGCCTGCCGTGGTCAGTGAGGTCGCACGAGAAACTCTGCCCGTCGTCGACCAGCGCCTGCTGGGCCGAGAACAACAGCACGTCGCAGGCACGGCCCACCTCGTACAGCGTGTCCTTGAGGCACAGCCCCGATTCCAGCGTGATCAGCCGCGCGATCGCGTCCTTGCGCGCGGCGATCAGGTCGCCGGCCTTCATCAGGATCTTGTAGCGCTCGTGCCGCGTCAGCCTGGGCTTGTACTGACGCGCGATCTTGAAGGCGCGACGCACATCCTCGACACTGGCCTTCGGCACCGTGGCGATGACTTCGCCGGTGTAGGGGTAGCGGATCTCGATCACGCGCTCGGTGTGCACCTTGTCGCCGGCGATGCGCATGGCTTCGCGCAGCGGGGCATCGACGACGGGGGCTCGGGCGCTCATGGTTCTTCTCCTTCGGTGATCGGTGTTGGGGTCAACCCGACTGGCCTTCTGCGGCCAGGCCCGCGTCGATGATGTCCAGCGCCGCGTCCATCTGTGCCAGCGTCTACAGCGTCCCGTTGATGGCGAAGTCGAAGACCTGGTAGCTCTTCAGCGTCTGGCTGGCCGCCTTGGCCTTGTAGGCGTCGTTCAACGGGCGGTTCAGGATGAAGGGCACCTTGGTCTCGGACACACCGCCGTGCGTGCGCAGGCGGTGGCCCTTCAGGCCGCTGAGGTCGTGATGGGCGGCCGAGCCGCCGATGCACACGTCCTGCCGCGACACCACCGCCACATCGGCCTCGCGGTCGGCGGGCATGTCGAACATGCGGCAGGCGGTGGCCTTGTCCAGCGCCAGTTCGATGCCGTCGATTCCGCCAATGTGGTCGATGATCTGCCGCGCGCTGACCTGGCCGCGCGACCACACCCGCACGAAGCCGCCGAGCGCGCCGTGGTGGGCGACGAAGGCGTCGGTGATCGGGCAGATGACGGTCGTTTCGCCCTGGCCGAAATGGGCGTCGAGGATGTCCTGCAGCCAGATGACGTTGGGCTCGCCGTCGGCATTGCTCTTGTCGTTCATGCCGTGGTCTGCCGTCAGCGCCACGGTGGCGTCCAGCGCCGCCAGGCGGCCGATGCAGTCGTCCAGGCGCTGGTAGAAGCGCTTGGCGCCGTCTTCGTCGGGCGCCCACTTGTGCTGCACCCAGTCGGTCAGCGACAAGTAAAGCAGCTCGGGGCGGCGCTCGCGCAAAAGCTTGATGCCGGCTTCGAGCACGCACAGCGACAGCTCCATCGAGTACATGCCGGGTTTGTCCATGCCGAGCCATTCGAGTGCGTTCTCGATGCCGTTTTCAGCCAGCGTGCACTGCTCGACAAACTCCGCCGACATCGAGACATGGCCCTTCGACACGTCCAGCCCCTTGGCCAGTTGGCGGCGCAACTTGTCCTTGGCGGTGATCGACACCACCTTGGCGCCGGCCTCGGCGAACTTGGTGACGATGGTGTCGCCGCGCAGCAGCTGCGGCCCGGTCATCACCACCGGCTCCCAGGTGGTGGTGTCGAGGTAGAAGTTGCCCGAGATGCCGTGCCTGGAGGT
>DASQFA010000389.1:0-3005 GCA_035633375.1 Rubrivivax sp. | reverse complement strand
CCGTAGACGGCCGTGGCGCCGGGCAGGCAGGCGAACACGAAGATCGGCGAGCAGGTGAAGGGCTTCGACACCCGCGTGCTCACGGCGGCCACCGGCAGGTTGGCGCGCAGCAGCAAGGCAAACAGCGCGGCGCCCGGCGATAGGGGCGCGGCCTCAGCCCGGCCCGCCGGCAGGCCGTGCGGGCCGCAGCGCCATCACCACCAGCGTGACCAGCGTGAGCGGGATGACAAAGCCCAGCATGGCGCTGGAGAAGGGTGCCAGCGCATCGTGCGCTTGCGCCGCCAGGATCAGGTAGGCGACATAGGCCACGTAGTACAGCAGGAAGACGGCGCCTTCCCAGCGCGCGATCTCGCGCCCGCTGATGAATATCGGCAGGCAGGCCAATGCCACCGCGTTCATGACCCAGATGTCGAAGTTGAGCAGGGCCGGCGCCATGACCAGACCCGCGTCGCCGGACACCATCACCGACAGGCCGAGGCAGCCCAGAATGTTGAAGGTGTTGCTGCCGACGACGTTGCCCACGGCGATGTCGCGCTCACCCTTGATGGCCGCGGTGATCGAGGTGGCCACCTCGGGCATCGAAGTGCCGGCGGCGACGATGGTCAGGCCGATGATGAGGTCGCTGACGCCCAGTGCCTTGGCGAAGATCACCGATGCCGAGACCAGCCACTCCGAGCCCAGCACCAGCAGGCCCAGGCCGGCGGCAATCAGCAGCAACTGCACCGGCAGCTTCGAGTCCCACCCACCGGGTTCGGCCGACTTGAATTCGGCGGCGTATTCGTCGCGTGCCTCGCGAGTCTGCGCGCGCGACTGGATCACCAGGAACACGGTGTAGGCGAGCAACAGCGCGAACAGCACGGCGCCTTCGACGAAACCGAGCTTGCCATCGAGCGTCAGGGCCAGCAACAGCACCGACGCGCCGATCATGATCGGCACTTCCTGGCGGATGAGCTGCACGTTCACCACCAACGGCGTGATCAGCGCCGAGATGCCGAGGATGAAAAGCACGTTGAAGATATTGCTGCCGACGACGTTGCCGATGGCGATGTCGGTCTTGCCGTCCAGCACCGCGCCCACCGATACCGCCACCTCGGGCGCGCTGGTGCCGAAGGCGACGATCGTCAGCCCCACCACCAGCGGCGAGATGCCGAAGGACAACGCCAGCTTGGATGAGCCGCGCACCAGCAGATCGGCGCCCGCGACCAAGGCCACCAGGCCCGCCAGGAAGGTCAGAAGTGTCATGGTGTCCTCAATCGGATCAGCACAGGGGATCGGGTCTTCGGCAGGCACGAAGCCGTACGCCGGCACGCCTTCATGTCCGGTCTCAGTGCTCGGCGCGCCGGCTGTGCGGCATGAGCCGGTCGGTGGCGGCGATGGCCAGCGCCGACAGCAAAAAGGTGACGTGGATCAGCGTTTGCCACAGCAGCACCTTCTCGGTGTAGTTCTCGGCGTTGATGAAGGTCTTGAGCAGGTGGATCGAGCTGATGCCGATGATGGCGGTGGCCAGCTTGACCTTCAGCACCGAGGCGTTGACATGGCTCAGCCACTCGGGCTGGTCTGGGTGGTCTTCGAGGTTCATGCGCGAGACGAAGGTCTCGTAGCCGCCGATGATGACCATGATCAGCAGGTTGGAGATCATGACCACGTCGATCAGTGCCAGCACCACCAGCATGATGATGGTCTCGTTCAGGCTGGTGACGGCGACCGTGCTCTTGTAGCCGATGCTCGTGACCAGCTTGTCCAGGGCGTCGGCGTTGCCGAAAGCCGCCTCGACCAGGTGCGACAGCTCGACCCAGAAGTGAAATACATAGACCGCCTGCGCCAGGATCAGGCCCAGGTACAGCGGGAGCTGCAACCAGCGGCTGGCGAAGATCAGGTTGGGAATGGCGGGAAGCTTGCTGGCGAGCTTGTTCGGTGTGTTGGCCATGTCCTGCGGAAAACAAAGGGTTCTAGGGGATAGCCCGCTTGCCGCAAATTGTAGTTGCGCGACCATTTGCCCAACGACGCGCCACAGAGTAAGGCTTCAGTCAGAGCGGCGCCTTACCTTTGGCGTTGTTCACCCGAAAACACAGGAGACCCCCATGACCACGTCACAGGCACCCACGGCACATCACGTCTATCCACCCAGCGAGGCCGCCATGAAAGGCGCGCATGTATCCGGCATGGCCGCCTACGACGCGCTGTGCAAGTCGGCGGAAAGCGACTACGAGGGCTACTGGGCCGGCCTGGCGCGCGAGTTCGTCAGCTGGAAGACGCCCTTCACCAAGGTGCTGGACGAAAGCAAGGCGCCGTTTTTCAAGTGGTTCGAGGACGGCACGCTGAACGTTTCCTACAACTGCCTGGACCGCAATGTCGAGGCCGGCAAGGGCGACAAGGTGGCCATCATCTTCGAGGCCGACGACGGCAAGGTCACACGCGTGACCTACAAGGACCTGCTCGAGCGCACCTGCCGCATGGCCAACGGCCTGAAGTCGCTGGGCATCAAGAAGGGCGATCGCGTCATCATCTACATGTCGATGAGCGTCGAGGGCGTGGTCGCGATGCAGGCCTGCGCGCGCATCGGCGCCATCCATTCGGTGGTCTTCGGCGGCTTTTCGGCGCAGTCGGTGCGCGACCGCGTGCAGGACGCCGGCGCCGTGGCCATCATCACCGCCGACGAGCAGTTGCGCGGCGGCAAGCAGCTGCCGCTGAAGGCCATCGTCGACGAGGCCATCGCGCTGGGCGGTTGCGAAAGCCTGAAGCACGTGGTCGTCTATCAGCGCACCGGCGGCAAGATCGCCTGGGAGCCGTCGCGCGACCGCTGGCTGCACGAGCTGACCGCCAGCCAGCCCACCACCTGCGAGCCTGAATGGGTGGGTGCCGAACACCCGCTGTTCCTGCTGTACACCAGCGGCTCCACCGGCAAACCCAAGGGCGTGCAACACAGCACTGGCGGCTACCTGCTGCATGCGGCGCTGACCACCAAGTGGACCTTCGACCTGAAGGACGACGACATCTTCTGGTGC
>DASQFA010000388.1:0-4286 GCA_035633375.1 Rubrivivax sp. | reverse complement strand
AGGAACTCCTCGCCGCCCCAGCGCACCACCAGGTCGTCGCCGCGCACGGCTTCGTTCAGCCGGCGCGCCACCTCGCACAGCACCAGGTCGCCGGCGGCATGGCCATGGCCGTCGTTGACATGCTTGAAGTGGTCGATGTCCGCCAGCAGCATCGCCCCTTCACCGGCTTCGGATTGCGCGTCGCCACGGCGGCTTGCGTGCGTGCGCAGCGCACCAGCACAGCCCATGGCCTCGGTCTCGCGTCCGCTTTGCGCCAGCACCCAGGCGCGCGCCAGCAGCAGCTGCCTTTCGGTCGCCGCGTCGGCGTGCGGCAGGTCCAGCGCCTGCAGCGCGGCCAGCGCCGCATCGGGGCGGCCGTAACCCTGGCGCAGCAGCTTGTCAATCCGCTCGGGCAACGTCGATTGCGCCCACGCCGGCAGTGCCAGCCCCACCAGGCACGCGGCCAGCGCGCGGCGCAGGACGACGCGCGCCGCAGTGCGCCTCATGCGGCTTCAGCCACGCGTTCGTCGATGCGGGCCGCAGCCGCGCCGGGGCCGTCCAGATGGGTCAGCGCCACCTCGCCGGCATGCCACGCGTCTTCCAGCGATTGGCCGATCGCGTCGAGCTGCGGCTCGTCGCGCGCATGCAGCATGCGTACGCCATAGGCGCGGTTGCGGCCATGCGCCTTGGCCAGGTACAGCACGGTATCTACCAGGTTGATGGCGCGCTCCCATGACACCGCGAGCCGCGTGGGTTCGATCGGGAAGGTGGCGTAGCCGATCGACACCGTGGTGCAGACCTGCTCGCCCTCGTGGACGAATGCGCTGGCGCCGATCACATCCAGCATGCGCTGCGCCAGGGCCTGCACCGCGTCGGCGCCGAGCGCGCCCACGACCACCAGAAACTCCTCGCCGCCCCAGCGCACGATCAGATCCGGTTCGCGCAGCATGCTGCGCAGCCGCTGCGCCACCTCCACCAGCACCGCGTCGCCGGTGGCATGGCCGTGCTGATCGTTGATGCGCTTGAAGTGGTCCAGGTCGGCCAGGAACACCGTGCCGCAGAACTTGCCGTGCGTCGCCAGGCGGCGCACCGCCGTCTGGAAATGGCGCCGGTTGGCCAGGCCGGTGAGCGGGTCGATCTCGGCCTGCACCGTGAGCAAGGCGTTGCTGCTGGCCAGGTGCAGGTTGGTCTGGCGCACACGTCGCATCAGCATCAGCACCGTCGCCACAGTGAGCGCGCAGCCCAGCGCGATCAGCCACCACAGGCCTTGCTGCAGGTCGCGCGCGAGCAGCTGTGCGGTCTTGATCGCGCCATCGCTTTGCAGCAGCTCGAGCTCGAGTGCGCGCCGCTCGGCGTCGAACTGCTCCTGCATCTCCAGGATCGCCCGCTGCTGGTCGCGCTGCAGAATCTGATCGGCCAGGCTGCGGTGCTGGTGCAGCGCTTCGATGGCGCCGCGCAGGTCGCCAGCCTTCTCCAGGTATTGGCCCATCTCGGCATAGGAGTCCGACACGCCGGTGATCGAGCCGCGGCGTTCGTCGATGTGGATCGACGCGCGCAAGTTGCGCTTGCCTGATTCGATGTCGCGCATGGCGATCTGTGCCAGGCCGATGTTGGCCAGCGCCACCGTCTCGCCGCCAAGGTTCTTCAATTCGCGTGTCAGAGGCAGCGCCTGCTGCGCATAGCGCAGAGCCGTCGGATAGTCCGCCTTCTTCAGGTAGTGGTCCGCAAGGTTGGCCAGGTAGAGCGACTCCTCGTACTTGGCGCCGGCCTTGCGGGCATAGTCCAGCGCGTCCTGCAAAGAGTGCCTTTCGCCCTGCGCATCGCCGAGTTCGTCGAGGATGATGCCCTGCACGGTGCTGACATGGGCCAGTGTCATCGGGTCGCCGTCGCGCCGGGCGATGGCCATGGCCTCGCTGTTCAAGCGGCGCCCCTGCTCCAGCTGCCTGGCCTGGTAGTAGCTGTAGGCCAGGTCGTTGCGCACCTCGGCCATGCGCCAGGGGATGGCCAGGGCGTCGGCCAGCTTCAAGGCCTGGTGATCGAGGCGGATCGCGTCCTGCAGCTGGCCGGCGGCATTGCGGATGTACGCCTGCGCACTGAAAAAGCGCATGCGGTTCATCGGCGTCGCGTCCTTGGGCAGGCGCGCCACGGCGTCGTCGATGAGCGTGCCGGCCTGGCGCACGTCGCCACTTTGGTAGGCCAGGCGGGCGCGCACCAGCGACGCGGCCGCAGCGGCCAGCGGCAGCTCGGCGTTGCGCGCCGATTCCTGCAGGCGCTGCGCCACCGCGTCGGCGGCCGCTGCGTCCGGCACGCTGGCCAGCAGCCAGCCCTGCACCATCAGCGCGTCCGCCCGCGTGGCGGCGTCGGCGCGGCCTTCGCCCAGCCAGGCCTGCAGTCGGCCCGCGCACTGCCGTGGCTGCGCCCGGCCGTCCCGCTCGAGCGCCAGCACCTGTTGCGCCGGGCTGTCCTGGGCCAGCGGCGCGGCGCAGGCCAGCGCGGCGAGCGGAGCCGCCAGCAGGCACAGGCCAGGCAGCCAAAGCCGAGCCGATGCGCGCACCACCCAGGCGCAGCCCATCGACACGCTCGACCACGAAGCCATCGCAAGGATATCGGCGCGCCGACGGGCTCACTTGAGGGTAGCCTCGAGGGCCGCCCTGAGGGCATCCGCGGCAGCGGGCCGCCAGGCGGCCACCCACCGCGGCAGGGGCCGGATCAGAAGATGTCGGGCTCGCCCACCGGCGCACCGAAGCCGGTTTCCAGGAAATCGAAGTCGCAGCCCTGGTCGGCCTGCAGGATGTGCCTGGAAAACATCCAGCCATAGCCGCGTTCAAAGCGCGACGGCGGCGGCACCCAGGCGGCGCGGCGGCGCGCCAGCTCGGCATCGTCCACCTCCAGATGAATGCGCCGCGCCGGCACGTCGACCGTGATGAAATCACCGTCTTGCAGCAGCGCCAGCGGCCCGCCGACATAGGCCTCGGGCGCGCAGTGCAGCATGCAGGCGCCGTAGCTGGTGCCGCTCATGCGCGCGTCCGACAGGCGCAGCATGTCCTTCACCCCGGCCTTCAGCAGTTTGGTGGGGATCGGCAGCATGCCCCACTCGGGCATGCCCGGGCCGCCCAGCGGGCCGGCGTAGCGCAGCACCAGGATGTGTTCGGACGTGACCTGCAGATCGGGGTCTTCGACGGCCTTCTTCATCGCAGGGTAGTCGTCGAACACCAGCGCCGGCCCGCGGTGCTGCAGCAGGTGCGGCGCGCACGCGCTGGGCTTGATGACGCAGCCGTCGGGAGCGAGGTTGCCGCGCAGCACGGCCAGCGCACCTTCGGCATAGACCGGCCGGCTGAGTGGGCGGATGACTTCGGCGTCGTGCACCTCGGCGCCGGCGATGTTCTCGCCCAGCGTGCGGCCGTTGACGCAGCGCGCACCCAGCTCGAGGTGGTCGCCCAGCCGGCTCATCAGGCCAGGCAGGCCGCCGGCATAGTAGAAGTCTTCCATCAGGTAGCGCTCGCCGCTGGGGCGGATGTTGGCCAGCACCGGCACCTTGCGGCTGGCGGCATCGAAGTCGTCCAGGCTCACGGCGCAGGCCGCACCGGCGCGCCGCGACAGTGCCACCAGGTGAATGATGGCGTTGGTGGAGCAGCCCATGGCCATTGCGACTGTGATGCCGTTGAGGAAATGCGCACGTGTCAGCAGCGCAGCCGGGCGCAGGTCGTCCCAGACCATGTGCACGATGCGCCGGCCGCACGCGGCACTCATGCGCGGGTGGCCGGCATCGGCCGCGGGGATGGACGAGGCGCCCGGCAGCGTCAGCCCGATGGCCTCGGCGATGCCCGTCATCGTGGCCGCGGTGCCCATGGTCATGCATGTGCCGTGGCTGCGCGCGATGCCGGCCTCGACCTCGGCCCATTGCTCGGCGCTCAGGCGCCCGGCGCGGCGCTCGTCCCAGTACTTCCAGGTGTCGGAGCCCGAGCCCAGCTTCCGGCCTTTCCAGTGACCGCTGAGCATCGGGCCGGCGGGAAGGAAGATGCACGGCAGCCCGGCGCTGAAGGCGCCCATCAGCAGCCCCGGCGTGGTCTTGTCGCAGCCGCCCATCAGCACCGCGCCATCCACCGGATGCGAGCGCAGCAGTTCCTCGGCCTCCATCGCCAGGAAGTTGCGGTACAGCATGGTGGTGGGCTTGACGATCGGCTCGGACAGCGACATCGCCGGCAGCTCCAGCGGGAAGCCGCCCTCCTGCAGCACGCCGCGCTTCACGTCCTCGACGCGCTGCTTGAAGTGCGTGTGGCAGGGGTTGATGTCGGACCAGGTGTTGA
>DASQFA010000387.1:0-23589 GCA_035633375.1 Rubrivivax sp. | reverse complement strand
GGTGTTGAAGGGCGTGGCCGGTGCCAGCTTGAACAGGCTGCGCCTGGCGGATGCGCCGGCCGTGCGCTCGCCCGAGCGGCGCTCGGCCCAGGCCTGGCGTGCGCTGCCCACCAGCGCCTTGCCCAGCGGCAGCACCAGCTTGCCGATCATCTGCACCTGGCGCAGCGTGTTCGACAGCGTCGCGCCCAGCAGCTCGGCCACGCCCAGCTGGTACTGGTGGTGGCGGCGCACGCGCGGCGCCTTCACGGCACGCGGTGCGGGTGTCACGTCGAGCATGGCGTGGCCCAGCGCCACGCCGGCCTGGCCGTCGATGGCGGCATGGTGCACCTTGGCGTAAAAGCCCAGGGTGCCGTCGGCCAGCCCCTCGATGACATAGAACTCCCACAGCGGGCGGCTGCGGTCGAGCAGGCTGGAATGCAGCCGCGCGGCCAGCGCCTCCAGTTGCGCCTGCGTGCCCGGGCGCGGCAGCACGGTGTGGCGGACGTGGTAGTCGATGTCGATGTCGTCGTCTTCGATCCACACCGGGTTGGCCAGATCGAAGGGCATCAATGCCAGCTTGCGCGTGAACACCGGCGCCAGGTGCATGCGTCTGGACAGGTGCGCCTTGACGTCCTCGTACCAGTTGCCCTGGTAGCCCTCGGGCAGCTGGTAGCGGTGCAGCGAGCCGACATGCATCGGCATCTCGGCGGTTTCCAGGTGCAGGAAGGCGCTGTCGATCGCGCTCAGGTGTTGCATCTTGTCCATGCGTTGTCTCCTCTTGTCGGAACGCGGATTGTCGCCTTGCGCGCCAGTGCGCGACGCCGGCCGCACGGGATCCCTCAGCTCAGCCAGCGCTCGGTCAGCAGCGACCAGAAGGCGGCGCCGGTCTCCATGGCAGCGTCGTTGAAGTCGTAGCCCGGGTTGTGCACCATGCACGAACCCGCGCCGCCGCCATTGCCCAGGAACAGGTAGCAGCCCGGCCGATGCTCGAGCATGAAGGCGAAGTCCTCGCTGCCCATCACCGCCGGTGGGTCGAGCAGCACCTTGTCCTTGCCCAGCAGTTCGGTGCCCACGCGCGCGGCGAAGGCGGTCTCCGCGGCGCTGTTGACGAGCACCGGGTAACCATCCTGGTAGTCCACCTCGGCACGCACGCCCAGGCTGTTGGCCTGCGCCGCAACCACCTCATGGATGCGTTGGCGCAGCAGCGCGCGCACCTCGCGGTCGAGCGCGCGCACGCTCAGCTCGAGCCGGGCCGAGCCGGGGATGACGTTGTTCACCGTGCCGGCATGGAACACGCCCACCGTGACCACCGCCGATTGCAGCGGGTCGACATTGCGCGAGACGATCGACTGCAGCGCCATGACCATGCTCGAGCCGGCGACGATCGGGTCGCTGGCAAAGTGCGGCAGGGCCGCATGCCCGCCCTTGCCGTGGATGACGATGCTCACGCCATCGGCAGAGGCCAGCGCCGCGCCGCTGCGAAAAGCCAGCGTGCCCACCGGCTGCCCGGGCGAGTTGTGCAGCGCGAAGATGGCGTCGCAGGGAAAGCGCTCGAAGAGCCCCTCGTCGATCATGCGCCTGGCGCCGCCCGCGCCTTCTTCGGCCGGCTGGAAGATCAGGTTCAGCGTGCCGTTGAAGCGCCGCGTCAGTGCCATGTGTCGCGCTGCTGCCAGCAGCGTGGCGGTGTGGCCATCGTGGCCGCAGGCGTGCATCTTGCCGTGGTGCCGGCTGGCGTAGGCCAGGCCGGTGGTCTCGACGATGGGCAGCGCATCCATGTCGGCGCGGATGCCGATGCTCTTGGCGCCACTGCCGTGGCGCAAGGTGCCTACCAAGCCGGTGCCGCCCAGGCCGCGGTGCACGTTGTAGCCCCATTGCGTCAAGCGCTGCGCCACCAGGTCGCTGGTGGCGTGCTCCTCGAAGGCCAGCTCGGGATGCTGGTGGAGGTGGTGCCGCAACTCGATCATTTCCGGCAGCACGGTCGCGATCTCCTCGCGCAGGGCGGTCATCTGCATGGCGGTCTCCGCTGGGGTCTGAAGTGGCCGTCAACGCCGCCCCACCGAGTGGCGGCCTGGGCCTTGGGTGTGGCGGCAGCGACAGCGCGCAGGCATCGCTGGGCCAAGCGTGGGCCCGCAAACCTTAGCACGTTGCCGGCGCCTGCAAGGCACAGGCGCCACACCCGGCCAGGCGCCGAAGGCAGAATGCGGGCTTTTGCCGATGAAGCGTGCTGCGACCATGAATGCCGATCCCGTGCCCGCCCCTCAGGCGCCCGAGCCGCCCATTGAAGATTGCAGCGAAGCGCTTCTCCAGCGCTTCCCGGCGCTGTTCGTCGGCGCACCCAAGCCGCTGAAGCTGCGCATCCAGGCCGATATCCGCGAGCGCGCGCCAGGCGTGTTCAGCAAGGCGTCTTTGTCGGCCTTTCTGCGCCGCCACACCGGGCGCACCGCCTACCTGATCGCCTTGACGCGGGCCACGCACCGGTTCGATCTGGACGGCGCCCCGGCCGACGAGATCAGCGCCGAGCACCGCCAGGCCGCGCTGGACGAACTGACGCGCCGCCGCGCCTTGCGCGAGTCGCGCGAGGCACTGCTGGAGCAACAGCGCCGCAACCGCGCCGAACTGCTGCGCAGCTTCGAAGGCAGCTCGATCAGCGTGGCCAATTTCTGCGCATTGAAGGGTGTGCCCTTGGAGGAACTGGACGACATCCTCGCCTTGGCGCGGCGCGAGGCCGAGGAGCGATCGCGCCTGGCGGCGCTGCCCGAGCGCCACCGGGACGCCCGGCCGCAGGCGCGCGCCCGCGCCAGGCAAAGGTAGGCCGGCGTGGACACGCCGGGCCCGTCGACGCTGTTCGAGCTGCTGCCCATCGGCGCCTACCAGTCCAGCACCGAAGGCAGACAACTGCGCGCCAACCAGGCGCTGGTGCGCCTGAACGGCTATGCCACCGAGCGCGAGTTGCGCGCCGCGGTGACCGACATCGCACAGGAGTGGTACGTCGATCCGCAGCGCCGCGGCGAGTTCATGCACCTCATGCAACGCGACGGGCAGGTCACCGACTTCGTCTCCGAGGTCTACCGCCACAAGTCGCGCGAGCGCATCTGGGTCCGCGAGAACGCCCATGTGGTGCGCGCTGCCGATGGCGCGCCGCTGTACTACGAAGGCACGGTCGAAGACATCGACCGGCAGCGGCGCACCGAGCTGGCGCTGCAGGCCAGCGAGCGGCGCTTCCGCGCCTTCACCGAAAAGTCGCAGGTGCTGACCGTGGTGTGCGACGCGCACAGCCGCGTCAGCTATGTCAGCCCGGCGTCGCGCCGCTTGCTCGGCTGCGAGCCCGAGCGGCTGCTGCACTCGCGTGTCTCCGACTGGCTGCACCCCGATGACGTGTCACAGGCCAAAGCCGACCTGGCCGCGGTGCTCGACTTCAGCAACAGCGGCGAGGAAACGGTCTGCCGCGTGCGCCATGCCGACGGCAGCTGGCGCCATCTGGCGGTACTGGCCAACAATTGCCTGGCCGACCCGGCGGTGGCCGGCGTGGTGCTGAACCTGCGCGACGTGAGCGGGCGAATGCGCGCCGAGGCGGCGCTGCGCGCGCTGAACGCCGAGCTCGAGCAGCGCGTGCAGCAGCGCACGCTGGAGCTGGTGCATGCGCGCGACGAGGCCCAATCGGCGAACCGCGCGAAATCGGAGTTCCTGTCGCGCATGAGCCATGAGCTGCGCACGCCGATGCATGCCATCCTGGGTTTCGCGCAATTGCTCGACACCGATCCCGCGCCGGCGCTGGGTGTGCCGCAGCGCGGCCACCTGCGCGAGATCCTGCGCGCCGGCGAGCGGCTGCTGTCGCTGATCAACGAACTGCTCGATCTGGCGCGCATCGAAGCGGGCCACCTGTTGCTGCAGCCCGAGGCAGTGGACGTGCACGCGCTGGTGCTCGAATGCATGCGCACCATCGAGCCCTTGGCACAGCGGCACGCGGTGCAGCTGGTGCAACCGGTGCATGCCCCGGGCGACTACAGCGTATTCGCCAACCGCGAGCGGCTGCGGCAGGTGCTACTGAACCTGCTGTCCAACGCCATCAAGCACAACCGTCGCGGCGGGCAGGTGCGTGTGCAGTGCGAGCACGAAAGCGCCACCACGCTGCGCCTCGTGGTCAGCGACAACGGCGCCGGTCTCGACGCGATGCAGAAGGACCGGCTGTTCCATGCCTTCGAGCGGCTCGGCGCCGACAAGGCGGCAATCGAAGGCGCCGGCATCGGGCTGGCGCTGAGCAAGCGCCTGGTCGAGCTGATGCACGGCCAGATCGGCCTGGACAGCGAGGTCGGCGTGGGCAGCCGCTTCTGGGTGCGCCTGGCACGTGCCGACAGCGCTGCCGCGGCGCCGGCCGCATCGGCAACGGTGCCGGCCGAGGCCGTGGATCGTGATGCCGGAGCTGCCCTGCTCGGCGGCACCGTGCTGTACATCGAAGACAACGCCGTCAACGTGTTGTTGATGGAGGCCATGATCGAGCAGCAGACGCG
The DNA here is from genome assembly GCA_035633375.1 of Rubrivivax sp. Classification (GTDB taxonomy): domain Bacteria; phylum Pseudomonadota; class Gammaproteobacteria; order Burkholderiales; family Burkholderiaceae_C; genus Rubrivivax. The sequence continues at coordinate 19,102 of DASQFA010000387.1, read as the reverse complement.
GCTGCGCCTGATCAGCGCGGCGCTGCCCGAGACCGGCCTGGAGATGGCCCGGGCGCAGCGGCCCGACCTGATCCTGCTGGACATCCAGCTGCCCGGCATTGACGGCTACGAGGTGCTGCGGCGGCTGCGCGCGGACAGCGCGACGCGCGACATACCGGTCTTTGCCGTGAGTGCCCATGCCATTGCGGTCGACATCGCGCGCGGCCGTGCCGCCGGCTTCGACGACTACCTGACCAAGCCCATCGACCAGCGCTTGCTGCTCGCGGCGCTGCAGCGGGCGCTGGACTGAAGACGCGGCCGGTGCTGCTGCCAGCGCGCCGGCCACCAGGCCCTGCGTGAGCAATCCGCGCAGTGAAGCCTCCGGTCTGTTGCTTGAGGGAGATGAGGTGTGCCCGGCGCTGTTCCCTGACTGGACAAGCAAAGCGTGAGCAGCGAGCCCCACCGCGAAAAATCGCCGACACGGCCGAATTGGCTGCTTGGCGGGTGCGGGCCGCGAGCATGCACTGCAGTTCATACGCAATTGCGTTCGAACGCATTCATGGCATTGGCGGCAAGCGGCGCATGGCGGATGCTCAATGCTTGCCTGCTGCGCCCGTTGCATTGCAATCGGTGGCGCTCGCTGGCCGGCATTGGTGTGGCCAACTCCGTTCAGATGAATGCTTATTCACTCCGTTGGCCACCCCAATACCGGCCGGGTTCTGGGTGACTCAAGGCCGCGTGAATGCAGAGCTCGACACGCGCCTTTGTGTTCTCGGCAGTCGAACTCCAGATTCGGCCTAAACTTGGTCTTGCAGCCCAGGCAATCACACCATGGCCGTCGCCCCACGCGCCAAGCCCGACGACTTCTTCAGCCCCGATGAGTGGCGCAGCCTGAGCGCGCGCTCATCCTGGCGCGGGCTGTGGCTGGTGGCGCATTGCTGGGGCGTGATTGCGCTGGCCATGCTGATGGGCGTGTTGTGGCCAGTGACGATTCCTCTGGCGGTGGTCATCATCGGCACGCGGCAGCTGGGCCTGTTCATCCTGATGCACGACGGCGCGCACGGCCTGCTGCACCCCAACCGCCGCGTCAACGAATGGGTGGCGCATTGGCTGTGCTCGTCATCGCTGGGCGAATACCGGCCCTATCACCTGCAGCACCACCGCTACGTGCAGCAGGCTGAAGACCCCGATCTTGGACTGTCGGCGCCGTTCCCGATCTCGCGCGCATCGCTCAAGCGCAAGCTGTGGCGTGACCTGAGCGGGCAGACCTTCTACAAGCAGCGCATTGCGCCATTGCTGCAGGCCCTGAAGGGCGGCAGATCGGACACCTCCGACGCTTCGCCACTGGCACGGCAGTCGCAGGAACTGGTCCGCGGCCGGCGCTTCCTGCTCGGCAACGCACTCGGCTTTGCGCTCTTTGCAGTGGCCGGCTACGGGTGGGTGTGGCTGCTGATGTGGCTGCTGCCGATGGCCACCTGGCTGCCGCTGGTCACGCGCATCCGCAACATCGCCGAGCATGCGCTGGTCGGCCGCGACCAGCCCGACCCGCTGCGCCAGGCGCGCACCACGCACGCCGGTTTTGTCGAGCGTGCGTTGCTGGCGCCGTACCGGGTGAACTACCACCTCGAACATCACCTGTTCACCCAGGTGCCGTGCTGGCAGTTGCCGCGCTCGCATGCACTGCTGCGCCAACGCGGCGTCACGGCGCACATGGAAGTGCAGCCCGGTTACGCCAGGGTGCTGCGCCTGGCCACAGCGGGCTGAGGCTGCCCGCGCTGGACGGCATGGCCGCGCCCATGGCCGGGTGCGGGCTGGCTTGCCCGACGCCGCCAGCGCGGGCAAGTCCGCATTGACGCTGAACATGCGCGCTGCGCCAATGGCGGCGTAGCGGCACGCCGTGGGGATGTGTTCGCGTTCGCACCCCGGCAGGAGGCAGAGCATGGCCACCGACAAACTGATCCTCGACTATGTGTACGAGCACGAGGCGTCGCAACCCGAGCGCATCTACCTGACGCAGCCCATCGGCGGCGGGCGGGTCATCGACTACAGCTGGGCGCAGGTGCTGGATCAATCGCGGCGCATGGCCGCGCACCTGCAGTCGCGGGGGTTGGGGCGCGGCGACCAGATCGCCATCCTGTCGAAAAACTGCGCGCACTTCTTCATGGCCGAGCTGGCCATATGGATGGCCGGCGGCACCACGGTGGCGATCTACCCCACCGAGCTGGCCGAGACGGTGCGCTACGTGCTCGTGCACAGCGAGTCCAAGCTGCTGTTCGTCGGCAAGCTCGACACCTGGGAACAGCAGGCCGCCGGTGTGCCCGAGGTGCTGCCGCGCATCGCCTTCCCGCTGGCCCCGCCCACGCCCTACGACCGATGGGACGACATCGTGGCGCGGCACGAGCCACTGCCCGGCCGGCCGGCGCGTGCGCCGAACGGGCTGGCGATGATCGCCTACACCTCGGGCTCGACCGGCCAGCCCAAGGGCGTGATGCACAACTTCGAGGGCGTGACGCGTGCCACCGAAGGCATCGTCGCGCGGATGGAACAAACCTATGGGGACCTGCCCGAGCATCGCATGCTGTCCTACCTGCCGCTGGCACATGTCTTCGAGCGCGCCTTCGTTGAATGCGCCACGCTGGTGTCCGGCAAGACGCAGGTGTTCTTCGCCGAATCGCTGGACACCTTCCTGGCCGACCTGCAGCGTGCCCGGCCCACCGGCTTCATCTCGGTGCCGCGGCTGTGGTTGCGCTTCCAGCAAGGCGTGTTCGCCAAGATGCCGCCGAAGAAGCTCGACCGCTTGCTGAGCATCCCGATCCTGCGCCGCATCGTCGCGCGCAAGATCCTGGCCGGCCTGGGCCTGGACCATGTCGTCCTGGCCGGCAGCGGCTCGGCGCCGCTGCCGCCGGAACTATTGACCTGGTACCGCAAGCTGGGGCTGAACCTGATGGAGGGCTACGCGATGAGCGAGGACTTCGCCTATTCGCACACCTCCACCAAGGAGAAGAACCTGCCTGGCTACGTGGGCGTGGCCTATCCCGAGGTGCAGGTGCGCATCAGCCCCGAGGGCGAGGTACTGATCAAGTCGCCGGGCCGGCTGGTCGGCTACTTCAAGCGCCCGGACCTGGATGCCGAATGCTTCACCGAGGACGGCTTTTTTCGCACCGGCGACATGGGCGAACTGCGCGACGACGGGCTGCTGAAGATCACCGGCCGCGTGAAGGAACTGTTCAAGACCGGCAAGGGCAAGTATGTGGCGCCGGCGCCGATCGAGAACCGGCTGAACGCACACCCGATGGTCGAATCGGCCATCGTCTCGGGCGTGGGCCAGCAGGCGGCCTACGGCATGCTGGTGCTGGCCGAAGCGCTGCGCCCGCGCCTGCAGGACGCGGTGGTGTGCGCCCAGGTCGAGCAGGCGATGGCCGCGTTGCTGAAGGAGGTGAACGCGCAACTCGCCGGCCACGAGAAGCTGCACATGCTGGTGGTGGCCAAGGAGCCATGGTCCATCGAAAACGGCTGCCTCACGCCGACCATGAAGATCAAGCGCTCGCGCATCGAAGGCGCGGTGGCCGACCGGGTCGAGGCCTGGTATGCCGCGCCGGGGCCGGTGGTCTGGGCCTGATCAGCCTGCGTCACGCGCCCAGGATCCGGGGGGGTAGGTCACGGCGCATCGCGCCAGGCGGCACCTGCCAGGGGCTCATGCTGCGGCGGTCGGCCCTTCGGTCCGACTGCACTGCGGTGCTCGCGCCGAGGTCGCGCCGTGTCCAGCGCGCGCAGCGCGCCTCGTGCACCGACTTCGTCGCGACTGTCTGAACGAAGCGAACGAAGTTCGCGCAGTGAGTGGCGACGAGGCCATGGGACCGATCACCGCAGGGGAGTCGGCGCTGCCGACCGCCTCAGCGAAGTGCCGCGGCCTGCCCGGGCCCGGCTTTGCTGCGCTGACTGTCACACGGACAGCGGGCTCTGAAGTGCAGCAATGCGCCGTCATTCGACCGCCAGTTCCAGCCGGTTCGTGTGCGGCAGGCCGCCTGCCGCGGCTGCTGTCATTCGGCCGCCGCCATCGCCCGGTCTGGCACGACCGGGCTCGAGAAAACCATCGTGCCGTCGTCCACCTTGCCATAGCGCAGCGTCAGCAGGTCGTGGATGTAGTTCTGCTTCAGCTTCCACGGCGCCACCGTGCCGCGCTTGGGAAACAGGTGCGCCGAGCGCTGCACATAGCCCGAGGAGAAATCGCTCCACGGCTCGAGCGGCATCGACGGGTCGTGCAGCGTGGGCGTGCACTGGCGCTGGCCATGGTCGCGCATGTGGTTCAGCAGCCGGCACACGTATTCGCAGGTCAGGTCGCACTTCAGCGTCCATGAGGCATTGGTGTAGCCCATCGATGCCGCCAGGTTGGGCACGCCGCTGTACATCATGGCCTTGTAGCTCACGGTCTGCGCCAGATCGACCGGCTTGCCGTCGACGCTGAGCTGCAGCCCGCCCAGCACCTTCAGCTCCAGCCCGGTGGCAGTGACCACCAGGTCGGCCGGCAGTTCCTTGCCCGACTTCAGCTTCAGCCCGGTTTCGGTGAAGCTCTCGATCTGGTCGGTGACGACCGAGGCCTTGTTCTTGCGGATGGCCAGGAAGAAGTCGCCGTCGGGCACCAAGCACAGGCGCTGGTCCCAGGGCTTGTAGCGCGGCGTGAAGTGCTTGTCGATGTCGTAGTCGGGGCCCAGGTAGGCGCGCACGCCGCCGAGCAGCAGCGATTTCACTTTCTCCGGCTTGCGCTGGCATAGACCGAAGAAGTACATGCCGAGAAGCACGCGCTTCCAGCGTGTCAGTGCATAGGCCGCCTTCGCTGGCAGCCAGCGGCGCATGCGGTTGGCCAGCGCATCTTCCGACGGGCGCGCCACCACCCAGGTGGGCGATCGCTGCAGCATCGTCACGTGCGCGGCCGACATGGCCATCTCCGGCAGCAGCGTCACCGCGGTGGCACCACTGCCGATGATGACCACGCGCTGGCCGGCGTAGTCCAGCTGCTCGGGCCAGAACTGCGGGTGCACGATGCGCCCGGCAAAGCGCTCGGTGCCTTCGAAGTGCGGCAGGTGGCCGGCGTCGTAGCGGTAGTAGCCGCTGCACATGAAGAGGAAGTTGCAGGTGTAGCGCACCACCTCGTTCGTGCCGGCGCGCTCGGCCTCGACCGTCCAGGAGGCGTCCGGTGTGGACCAGGCGGCGCGTTTCACCTGCAGCCCGAAGCGGATGTGGCGCTCGATGTCGTGTTCGCGCGCCGTGTCTTGCACGTACTTCAGGATCGACGCTCCGTCGGCGATGGCCTTGGGCTGCTCCCAGGGCTTGAAGCGGTAGCCCAGCGTGTACATGTCCGAATCGGAGCGCACGCCGGGGTAGCGGAACAGGTCCCAGGTGCCGCCGATGCGATCGCGCCCTTCCAGGATGGCGAAGCTGCGCTCGGGGCAGAGCTTGCGCAGGTGCACCGCGGCGCCGATGCCGGACAGGCCGGCGCCGACCACCAGCACGTCGAAGTGTTCCATCCTCATGGCTTGCCTCTCCTGTGGCGCCACGCGCCGTGCACCAGTGTATTTCGGGCGTTGCAGGCGGCGCACGGCAGCCGATAGACTGCATTCCAGCACAAGCCATCAAGGAGCCATGGGCATGGAACCACGTATCCGAGTCACGCTGCAACAGGGGGTGGCTGACGTGCGCCTGGTGCGCGGCGAAAAGATGAACGCGCTCGACGATCAGATGTTCGAGGCGCTGCGCCGCACCGGTGAGGAACTGAAGGCCACCGCGGGCCTGCGTGCCGTGGTGCTGTCGGGCGAGGGCCGGGCCTTCTGCGCCGGGTTGGACACAGCCAGCTTCGGCATGATGGCCTCCGGCCAGCGTGGTGGCGCTCGGCTGCTGCAGGGCGAGCGCACGCCGGGCGGCGCCAATCCGCCGCAGCATGCGGTGATGGTGTGGCGCGAACTGCCGGTGCCGGTGATCGCCGCAGTGCATGGCGTGGCCTATGGCGGCGGATTCCAGATCATGCTGGCGGCGGACATCCGCTACATCGCTGCCGACACCAAGCTTTCGATCATGGAAATCAACTGGGGCCTGGTGCCCGACATGGCCGGGGTGGCGCTGCTGCGTCGCCTGGTGCGTGACGACGTCGCGCGTGAGCTGACCTACACCGGCCGCGTGTTCAGCGGCAGCGAAGCACAGCAACTCGGCCTGGCCACGCGCGTCTGTGCCGACCCGTACGACGAGGCGCTGGCGTTGGCGCGGCAGATCGCCGAGCGTCCGCCCAAGGCCATGCGCGCTGCCAAGAGGCTGCTCGACCTGTCGATAGATGCCGATGCCAAGACCATCCTGCTCGCCGAAAGCACCGAGCAGGCGGCGCTGATCGGCGCGGCCGAACAGGTGGAGGCGGTGACGGCCAGGCTGGCGAAGCGGCCCGCGGTCTTCGTCGACTGATCAGTCCGAGTAGTCGGGCCTGCGCTTTTGCAGAAAGGCCTGCATGCCCTCGGCCAGGTCGCCATTGGCCACGCTGAGCACCTGGTTGCGGTCTTCCATCGCAATTACGCTGGGCAGGTCGTTGCCGTCCACCGCGGCCCAGAAGCATTCCTTCGTCAGCCTCAGGCCGAGTGGCGCGGTGGCGATCATGTCGTCGGCCAGTGCCTTGCCCGCGGCCACCAGCTGATCGGCTGGCACCACCTCGGACACCAGGCCGACGCGCAGCGCGCGTTCGGCATCGATGAAGCGCCCGGTGTACAGCAGTTCGGCCGCGACCGAGCTGCCGACCAGACGCGGCAGGTGGTAGCTGGTGCCCATCTCGCAGCCCGACAGGCCGATCTTGATGAAGGCGCAGTTCATCTTCGTGCCCTCCGCGGCGATGCGCACGTCGCAGCCCAGCGCGATGGAAAAGCCGCCGCCCGCGGCATGGCCGTGCAGCAGGCCGATGATCGGCTGCGGGCAGCGCCGCATGCGCATCACCAGGCCGCTGAACTCACGCTGGCTGCGCAGCATGGCGTCGCTGCCGGCACCCAGCGGCACGCCGCCGCTGGCCTTCATGTCCAGCCCAGCGCAGAAGGCGCGGCCCGCGCCCCGCAACACCACCACGCGCACGGCGTAGTGGCGCTCGAGGCCGGCGAAGTAGTCGTTCAGCTCGCGCAGCAGCAGCGGGTTCAGCGTATTCAGCTGCTCGGGGCGGTTGAGCGTGACCCAGTCCACCGCGCCCTCTGCTTCGACGATGAGATGTTCGAATGCCATGCGCCCTCCGGTCGGCTGTGCGGGGTGGGGATGTTGGCAGAATACGCGCGTTCGGTGCGGCGGTAGCATGCGGCCATGCAACTGCCCTTCATGCGCTGGGCCCCCGTCTGGCGCGAGCCCGGCGTGCTGCGCGCCGACCTGCTGGCCGGCCTGACCGGTGCGGTGGTGGTGCTGCCGCAGGGCGTGGCCTTTGCCACGCTGGCCGGCCTGCCGCCGCAGTACGGCTTGTATGCGGCCATGGTGCCGTGCATGGTGGCAGCGCTGTTCGGCTCGAGCCGGCTCATGGTCACCGGGCCGGCGAATGCCATCTCGTTGACCACCATCGCGCTGGTCGCGCCGCTGGCGGTGGTCGGCTCGCCCGAATACATCCGCCTGGTGCTGACGCTGAGCTTCCTCGTCGGTGCGATGCAGCTGCTGCTGGGGCTGGCGCGTGTGGGCGCGATCGTCGAGCGGGTGCCGCATTCGGTGGTGGTGGGTTTCACGGCGGGTGCCGGCGTGTTGATCATCGTCAACCAGCTGCCGGGAGCGCTGGGCCTGCAACTGCCACGCGCCAGCTCGCTGTGGATGCAGTTGCAGGGCGTGGCTCGGTCGCTCGGCCAGACGCTGCTGCCGGCGCTGCTGGCCGCGGTGCTGACGGCGGCCGTGGCGCTGCTGGCGCGGCCTTTCAACCGCTGGGCGCCGGCGATGCTGGTGGCAGTGCTGGCCGGCACCTTGGGCGTCAAGTTGATGGCCTGGCTGATGCCGGCCTGGCCCGCGCTGGCCACGCTGCAGGCGCTGCCCGGGCCCTTGCCGCCGCTGTCCTGGCCCGACCTGTCGCTCGACACCGTGCGCAGCCTGTTCGGCGCCACGCTGGTGATGACGCTGCTGGCGCTGACCGAGGCCACCGCCGTCGCCAAGGCGGTGGCGCGCCAGCACCACGACACGCTGGACGGCAGCCGTGAATTCGTCGGCCAGGGGATGGCCAACCTGGCGGGCTCGTTCTTCTCGTCGATGCCGGCCAGCGGCTCGTTCAACCGCTCGGGCGTGAATGTCGAGGCCGGTGCGCGCACGCCGCTGGCGGCGGCCAGCGCGGCCGTGTTCCTGGTGCTGATTCTTGCCTTGGTGGCACCGCTGGCGCGCCACCTGCCGCTGGCGGTGGTGGCCGGCTTGCTGTTCGTCGTGGCCTGGGGGCTGATCGACACGCACGAACTGCGCCGGCTGTGGCTCGAGGAGCCACTGGAGCGTTTGCCGCTGGCGGTGACGCTGACGGGCACGGTCACGCTGTCGCTGGAATGGGCCATCCTGCTGGGCATCACCAGCGCGCTGCTGGTGCGCAGGGCGGCACGATGAGCTGGCGCGGCATCGTTCCAGTGGAGGTTGACCTGGGCGCCGCGCTGCGCGATGCTGATGCGCTGTCCGTGCACTCACCGGCCACCACGGCCGGTGCCTCACCCGCCCGAGCCCCGACATGAGTGACATCCGCGCCTTGCTGCTGACCGACGTGGTCGACAGCACCCAGCTTGCCGAACGCCTGGGCGATGCCGCCGCGGCCGAGCTGGGTGCCGCGCACGACCGTGTCGCGCGCGATCTGTTGCGCGCCTGGCGCGGCCGCGAGATCGACAAGACCGACGGTATGCTGATGTTGTTCGACAGCGCCGCCGACGCCATGGGTTTTGCGATGGCGTACCACGCGGCGCTGGCTGCTTTGCCGGTGCCCTTGAAGGCCCGCGCCGGGCTGCATGTGGGTGCGGTGATCCTGCGCGCCAACCCGCCCGAGGACGTGGCCCACGGTGCCAAGCCAGTGGAGGTGGAGGGCATTGCCAAGCCGGTGGCGGCCCGCGTCATGTCGCTGGCGCTGGGCGGGCAGACGCTGCTCACGGCCGAGGCCCGTGCCGCGCTGGGAACGACGGCACTGCGAGTGCAGTCGCATGGACACTGGCGCATCAAGGGCATCGCCGAGCCGGTGGAACTGTTCGAGGCTGGCGTTGACGGTGCGCCGTTCACGCCACCGCCGGACAGTGCCAAGGTTTATCGCGTGGTCAGGCAAGATGGGCTTTGGCTGCCGGTGCGCGAGGTGCGTCACAGTCTGCCGGCCGAACGCGACGCTTTCGTGGGTCGGCAAGAAGTGCTGCTCGATCTGGTGCGGCGCTTCGACGCCGGCGCGCGCCTGGTTTCTCTGCTGGGCATCGGCGGCACCGGCAAGACCCGGCTGGCGCTGCGCTTTGCGCGCAGCTGGCTGGGCGATTACCCCGGCGGAGCCTGGTTCTGCGACCTGTCGCAGGCGCGCAATGTGGACGGCCTGGTGCATGCCGTGGCGCAGGGCCTGGACGTGCCGCTGGGCAAGGACGACCCGGTCGTGCAGCTCGGCCATGCCATCGCCGGGCGCGGCCGCTGCCTGGTCATTCTGGACAATTTCGAGCAAATCGCGCGCTTTGCCGAAGAGACGCTCGGGCGCTGGCTCGACCGTGCCGTGGAGGCGCGATTCCTGGTGACCACGCGCGAGGTGCTCGGACTGCCGGGCGAAGAGGCGTTGGCGCTGGCGCCGCTGGGGGTCACGGACGCTGCGGCACTGTTCATGCAGCGCGCCGCTTCTGCAAAGCATGACTTCCAGTCGGGCGCGGAGGACCTGGCGGCGATTGGCCAACTAGTCAAGCTGCTCGACGGGCTGCCGCTGGCGATCGAATTGGCCGCGGCGCGTGTGCGCGTGATGTCGCCCGGCACGCTGTTGTCGCGCATGGGTCAACGCTTCAAAGTGCTGGCGGCGATGGGTGGACGCCAGGACCGCCAGGCCACGCTGCGCGCCACCTTCGATTGGTCTTGGGACCTGCTGTCCGATGCGGAGAAAGCCGCTCTGGCGCAGCTGTCGGTGTTCGAGGGCGGGTTCACGCTGGAGGCGGCCGAGGCGGTGCTGGATCTGACGGCATGCTCCGATTCGCCATGGGCCTTGGACGTGGTGCATTCGCTGGTGGACAAGTCATTCGTTCGGCCGCTCGGTGACGCGCGCTTCGACATGCTGGTCAGCGTGCAGGAGTACGCTGGCGAGCAGTTGCAACTGGCGGGTCGGTTTCCTGGCAGCGGAACCGCATGTCGTGTGTCAGCCGAGAGGGCCCATTGCACCTACTACTCGGCTCTCGGCGAAGCCTCAGCCACGGCAAATGGCTGTATTGAGATCGACAACCTCGTGGTGGCTTGCCGACGCGCGGCGAGCCAGGGCTACGCAGCATTGGTTGCCGCAACGCTCGAAAACACCTGGGCGGCACTGGACCTGCATGGTCCCTTTCGCGTTGGCTTGGAACTTGCCGACGCGGCGCTGGCGATAGCAGCCGGTGCGCATGATCGAGCCCGGGCTTACTTGGTGGCTGGCCGTGCGGCGCGTGCGTGCGGCCAGCGTGAACAGGCAAGGCTTCACTTCGAGTCAGTGCTGGGCGCCGCTTGCGACATGCAGCACCCAATCTCCGCGAGCTATGCGCATTGCTTCCTTGGGTCGCTGCTGGCCGAGGATGGGCATGTGGATCGCGCCCGCGAGCACCTCAACAGCGCGCTGCCGGTGGCCATTGCGTCGGGTGACCCGGTGCTGATGTGCACCGTGCAGAACACACTGGCGAACATACTCATGGACCATGGCAATCTCGACTTGGCACGCCCACATTTCGAGCAGGCCGTGTTGGTGGCGCGCGCAGCGGGCTTGACACGATGGGAAGGCGGGTTGCTCGGCAATCTGGGCAACCTCGACATGGACTTGGGCAGGCCTGGCGAAGCGCGCGCCAATTTCGAGGCAGCGCTCGCCGCGGCGCGGCAGGTCGGTGATCTGAAGTACGCCGGCAATACGCTGTCAAATCTGGGTCTGCTCGATCATCTGACCGGTCGCCCCGAAGACGCCAAGGCCCACTTGGATGAATCGCTGTCGATAGCGCGCAGCATGGGACATCGCCACTTGGAATGCATCGGTACTGTGCCGCCGTACCCAAGTCATTGGCCAACTGCCCACGTTCTTGCAGCTCCGCGCTGCGCAGCGAGTGTCCAACTTGTTACAGGACGCGTCAATCCTTCATGTTTTTGACGAGATGCTGAAGGAGGCAGGCACCTGGCCGGTTGCGGATAATGTCGCGACATGAGCCGACCGATCCTCGCCCTCGACGCCGACGGCGTTCTCGTTGACCTGCACATCGGCTATGCCCGCGCCTGGCAGCGCGCCTTCGGCGTGTATCCCGCCGAGCGCGATGCGCAGGCTTATTGGCCTATGGCCCGCTGGGATGTCGACCCCGTCGATGCCGAGCAGCGACTGCAGTTGCGTGCGCAGTTCGAGCAGCCTGAGTTGTGGGAGTCGTTGCCTGCCATCGATGGCGCGGTGCATGCCTGCCACCGGCTGCACGATGCCGGCTACGAACTGGTGTGCGTGACGGCGCTGGACGCACGCTTCCAGCGCGCGCGGCTGCGCAACCTGCAGGCGCTGGGTTTCCCGATTCGCCGCGTGCTGGCCACCGGCCATGTGGAGGGCGATCGCAGCCCCAAGGCCGACGCCATCGAGAAGCTGCGGCCGGTGGCTTTCGTCGACGACTACATCGCCTACATGCGCGGCGTGCCGGCCTACGTGCACACCGCGCTGGTGCTGCGCGCGCCCAACGGCAGCCCGAATGTCGGCGACGAGCTGCGCCTGGCGCGTTCCGTGCACCAGGACCTGGCCAGTTTTGCCGACCACTGGCTGGGCCCGGGCAGCATGCGCTGAGCGCGCTGCGGCGCAGTTCTTCCCTCTTTTGGTGGATGGCTTTTGCAGCCGGGCGGCGGATGATGTGCCGATCGGCGGGCAGTGTGCCTGCCGGGAGACAGGCCCATGATCTTCGACGAGCGTCTTGAGGGTGACTACCGCATCTATGCCGGTGCGCTGGAGGCGCCGCGCGGCGACGGCTATATCGCGGCAGTGGTCGTGAACCGCGTGCGCGGCAGCGAGAAGACCCCGCGCGAAGCCTTTCGCGACGAGGCCCTGGCCTGTGGCCACCGCTGGGGGTCGCCCAAGGAGGCCTTGAGCTATGCGCTGAACAAGGCGCAGGAGCTCATCCACCACCAGCCGTACCGGCTGCACTGCTAGTCAATACTGCCGCGCCGCGCGTTGCAGCCGCTCGGCGACCTGCTGCACCAGCTCCTGCGGCGCGAGCACACGCACCTGGTCGCCGTGGCGCAGGATGTCCATGCTGAGTTCGGTGCTGTCGGCATAGGGCAGGCGAAGTTGCAGGCCGCCGTCGTCGAGCCACTGCATCTGCTGCTGGGCATGCCACTGCTCGGTGGCCACCCATTGCGCCGCCTCGGCACTGAAGCGCAAGGTGGCCCATCTCAGCCTGCGGCCCGCAAACACGCCGTAGCCACCGTCCAGTTCGGCTTGCACCGTGGCCAGAGCCACCTCCTTGGCACGCTGTGGCAGGGTGCTGGCCTCGCGCACGGCATCCAGCGCAAAGCGGCGCAGCCCTGCGCTGCGGTGACACCAGGCGTCGAGGTACCAGGTATTGCGGTAGTGCGTCAGCCGCTGCGGTGACACCTCGCGCCGGCTCTCGCTGCCGCGGCCGCGGCTGAAGTACAGCAGCGCGATGCGCCGCCGCTCGAGCAGCGCGCTGCCGATCAGCTCGAAGAAGCGAGCGTCCACCGGGCGGCGGGCCGCGGCGACGATGTTCACGCGCTGCATCAGCTCGCGCGCGGCCACGTCGTTGCTGCCGAGCATGCCGTGCAGCTTGTCCAGCAGCGGCTGCAAGTGCCGGCCGAGCACGCCCTCGGCTTCCAGCCCCTGGATCAGCTGGTGCATCGTCAACAGCGCATGGATCTCCTTGTCGCTGAACCACAGGCCCGGCAGCTGGTGCGCACCGTCGCGCGCGCTGCCGCCGAAGCGGTAGCCGTTGTCCAGGTGGACGTAGACGATGGGGGCGTCCAGGCGCTGGCGCAAGTACTGCAGGTCGCGTTTCAGCGTCGCCGGTGACACCTCCAGCGCGGCGCGCAGAGTCTCGAAGCTGACCAGGCCGCGGTTGCGGATGAGCATCTCGATCTTGTAGAAACGTTCGGTTCGGTCCATGGCAAACGGCTCCCGCACTCTGGGCTCGAGGCGCGGCGAATCTTATTCGCTTGGCGTGTCACTGGCTCACGCCATGAGCTAGCGACCCCGGACACTGCGGGCATGCGCCGGGCAAGGGGCCGGGCGCAAACACCGGAGTGAGCCATGGCCCAGACGCCCTTTGCATTCGACCCCCATCCCGCCGATCCGCAGGTCGGCTTCGACATCGGCTGGGACCATGCCCACCATGGCCGCGTGCCGCCGCCGGACCACCTGCACCCGGGCAACCCGGTGCGCCAGGGCTGGCAGGCCGGCAAGGCCTGCTTCGGTGCGCGCACGCTGGGCGCGTCACGCCTGGTGCGCCAGTGGCTGCAGTTGCGGCTTCAGGCCTGGGTGATGGGGCGGGTGTTCGAACGCGACCAGGTCACGCCGCACTACCTGGGCCAGCTGGATGTGCCGCAATGCCCGGTCACGCGCCAGGCGCTGGGCGGTGGCGACGGCGTGATCGCCCGGGTGCACGACAGCGCCGGCTATGCCGCCGGCAACCTGGCGATGATGGGCAGCCTGGCCCGCCGCGCCAAGGGTACGCTCGACTGGCAGGAGGCACTGATGCAGGCCCATCGGGCCGGGGCTCCCGAAGGCAGCACCGTGCAAGGCCTGAATGCCGCCGCCTGGTCACGACTGGCCGTGTTGATGTCTTTCGTGACCGTGCTGCCGCATGCGCAGGCGGCGTGCCTGCCGTTGCTCGTGCAGCCGCCGAACCGGCTGCGCGTGCTCAACCCGGTGCAGGGCTTGCAGGCGCTGGTCACGCGCGAGCTGGGGCGGCCCGACGGCACGCGGCGGCTGCGCGCTCTGGCGCAGTTGCTGCCGGGCGATGCACTGCGCCTGGACTTCAACCTCTTTCTCAGTGCGCTGCTGCCGCGGTTGATCGAGGCCGGGCAAGGCCAGCCCACCTGGGTCCTGCGCCACGTGCTCGAAGACGCCTGGCGCGATGCGCGTGTCAACCGCTGCTGGCAGCGCTTTGCGCTGCAACTCGACGAAAGCCTGGTTGAAGCGCTGCTGCAGCAATGCGCGGCCAAAGCCATCGCCGGCACGCACCTGCTGCTGCACGCGCCTGCCACGGCCACCGAAGGCTGGGCCCTGGCCACGCGTGGCCTGGCGCTGCAGCCTCGAGCGGCCGCAATCCAGCTTCGCGATCGGCCTGCAGCGACCGTGCCGCCCAATCGAGCGAGAATCACGCCTTCGCGTGTGAGGGTTGCCGCCGATGGCCATTTACCAGCTTGATGATCAGGTGCCGCAGATCGCGGCCAGTGCCTGGGTGGCCGACAGCGCCAGCGTGATCGGCCGGGTGCGCATGGAGGAGGGCGCCAATGTCTGGTACGGCGCCGTGCTGCGCGGCGACAATGATCTGATCCACCTGGGGCGCAATACCAACGTGCAGGACGGCAGCGTGCTGCACACCGACCACGGCTTTCCGCTCACGCTGGGCAACCACGTCACCGTAGGACACCAGGTCATGCTGCACGGCTGCACCATCGGCGACGGCACGCTCGTCGGCATCCAGGCGGTGGTGCTGAACGGCGCGAAGATCGGCCGCAACTGCATCGTCGGCGCCGGCGCGCTGGTGACCGAAGGCAAGGAGTTCCCGGACGGCTCGCTCATCGTCGGCGCGCCGGCCAGGCTGGTGCGCACGCTGCGGCCGGAGCAGTTCGAGATGCTGGCGCACCTGGCCGAACACTATGTCGAGCAGACACGGCGCCACCGTGGCGGCATCAAGCGCATCGGTTGAGCCCCATGACCGAGCTGCATCGTTTCCTGTTCGAGGGCTTGCCGGTGCGCGGCTCGCTCGTGCGCCTGGGCCAGGGCTGGCGCGAGATGCTGTCGCGGCGCGCGCACAGTCCGTACCCGCCGGCCGTGCGCGGGTTGCTGGGCGAGATGGCGGCGGCCGGCGTGCTGATGCAGTCGAACATCAAGTTCAACGGGGCGCTGCTGCTGCAGGTCTTTGGCGACGGCCCCGTGAAGCTGGCCGTGGCCGAGGTACGCAGTGACCTGAGTTTTCGCGCCACCGCCACGGTGGTGGGCAACGTGCCGCCACTGGCGCGGCTGGAGGCACTGCTGAACGTGCATGGCATGGGTCGCTGTTCGATCACGCTGGATCCGAGCGAGCGCCTGCCCGGCCAGCAGCCCTATCAGGGCGTGGTGCCGCTGCACGGCGACCGGCGCGAGCCTCTGCAACACTTGTCGCAGGTGCTCGAACACTACATGCTGCAGTCCGAGCAACTCGACACGCGGCTGGCGCTGGCGGCCGATGACCGCGTGGCGGCCGGGCTGCTGATCCAGCGCATGCCGGTCGAAGGGCCGAGCCGCATGTCCGGCGAGCGCAACGAAGACCAGATCGGCCTGAACGAGGACTTCAACCGCATTGCTCACCTGGCCGCCACGCTGACGCGCGACGAACTGTTGACGCTCGACGCCGAGACCGCGCTGCGCCGACTGTTCTGGGAAGAACGCTTGCTGCGCTTCGAGCCGCGGACGGCGCGCTTTCGCTGCAGTTGCGAGCGTGCACGCGTGGCCGGCATGTTGCGCGGCCTGGGGCGCGACGAGGTGGATTCGATTGTTGCCGAGCGCGGCGAGGTCGAGGTCGGCTGCGAGTTCTGCGGCCAGCAGTACCGCTTCGACGCGGTCGACGTGGGCGAGATGTTCACGCCGGCGCGCGACCAGCCGAGCACGCCAACCCCCGTGCAGTGAGGCGCGTCCACAAGGCTCGATTCGGATTCGCGTTCAGCAATCGGGAAAGTGCCTTGCCGCTGGGCCGGTGACGGCGAGCGCCTGGGTCAGGACCGGCGCGCGCGCGACTGTTCGCGCGCCAACTCGATGAACTCGGTGGCCGATGGCTTCAGGCTCGAGCCGCGGCGCCACACCAGCCCGACATCGATGCTGGGGATTTCGTCGCGCAGCGGCCGTACCTCCACGTGTTCGGCGTCCAGCGTCCAGGGCCGGTACAGGATGTCGGGCAACACGGCGATGCCGGCACCGGCGCCCACGAGCGAGCGCACCGCTTCCAGCGACGCAGTGCGCAGGATGCATCGCGGCTTCAGCTGGTGGCGCGCCCACACGCGGTTCATCAGCTCGTCGATGCGGTCGGCCTCCAGCACGATCTGGTCGCAGGCCGCGCAATCGGCCAGCGAGACTTCATCCTGCGCCGCCAGCGCATGGTTCGATGGCAGCCAGACGCGGTTGCGGCTGCGCGTCAGCGTCTCGCAGACCATGGCCTGCGGCTCGCTCAGCGCGTTGCTCACCATGATGGCCGCGTCGATCTCACCGTTGATCAGCAGGTGTTCCAGGAAGCGCGGCGTGTCCTCGGTGACGAACACCTCCACCGCTGGGCAGTGGCGGCGGAAGCGGCTGAACAGCTCGCTCAGGTAGTAACCGGCGACCAGGCTGGTCACGCCCAGCGTGAGCATGCCCGACGGCGTCGAATCGGCCTCGCCGGCGTGCAGCCGCATGGCATCGGCCACCGAGCCGATGACCTTGCGCGCGCTGGCCAGGAAGCGGTGGCCCTGCGCGGTGAGCGCCATGCCCTTGGAGCTGCGTTCGAACAGCTCGATGCCGAGCTCACCCTCCAGCTCGAGCAGGCTCTTCGTCAGCGCGCTCTGCGCGATGCTCAGCATGCGCGAGGCCGATGCCACCGAGCCGCTCTCCGCGATGGCCACGAAGTAGCGGAACTGGCGCAAGGTGACGTGTCGGTGGTTCATCGGTCGGCGGATTCGAGCGCGCGGGCGCAGTCGCGGTTGTACCTGATGCCGCGGCGCGCCGGCATGCGTTATCGTTGCCGCCACACGCCAGCCACCCGACGATGAACGACGACATCAGCACGCTGCGACGCATCCTGCGGCAATGCCGCACGGTGGCCATCGTCGGGCTTTCGGCCGAGTGGCACCGCCCCAGCCACTTCGTCGGCAAGTACCTGCAGCAGCACGGCTGGCGCATCGTGCCGGTGAACCCGCGCTACGACCATATCCTGGGCGAGCCCTGTTATGCCGCGCTCGAGGACATCGAGTTCCAGGTGGACATGGTGGACGTGTTCCGTCGCACCCAGGACGTGCTGCCCTTTGCGCAGGCTGCCATCGCCATCGGCGCCAGGGTGCTGTGGCAGCAGATCGGCGTGGCCCACCCCGAGGCGGACAGACTGGTGCGTGCGGCGGGGCTGGATTCGGTGATGGACCGCTGCGTCAAGATCGAACATGCGCGCCTGTTCGGCGGGCTGAACTGGGCTGGCGTGAATACCCGCGTGATCTCTGCCCGGCGACCGGCCTGACATGGCCGACCGCATCTTCAAGCCCGAGACCCTGGCCATCCATGCCGGGCAGATTCCCGACGCGGCCACGGGTGCGCGCGCGCTGCCGATCTACCAGACCACCAGCTTTGTCTTCGACAGTGCGGACCATGCCGCCAGCCTGTTCAACCTGCAGACCTTCGGCAATGTCTATTCGCGCCTGAGCAACCCGACGGTGGCGGCGCTGGAAGAGCGCGTCGCCGCGCTGGAAGGCGGCCGTGCGGCGCTGGCCAGCGCTTCCGGCATGGCGGCCGAAGCCATGGCGCTTATGACCCTCCTGCAGCAGGGCGACCATGTGGTCGCGGCCGGCGCGCTGTATGGCGGCACGGTGTCGATGCTGTCGGTGAACCTGGCCAAGTTCGGCATCAGCACCAGCTTCGTCGATGCCACGCAGCCCGAGGCCTTTGCCGCCGCCATCCAGCCGAACACGCGCGCGCTGTTTGCCGAAAGCCTGGGCAACCCGAGTCTGGTCGTGCTGGACATCGCTGCGGTGGCTTCAGTTGCGCATGCGCACGGGCTGCCGCTGGTCATCGACAACACCGTGCCGTCGCCGTACCTGTGCAACCCCATCGCCTTCGGCGCCGACATCGTGGTGCATTCGGCCACCAAGTACCTGGCCGGCCACGGCACCACGCTCGGTGGCGTGATGGTCGAGAGCGGCAGGTTCCCCTGGGACAACGGCAAGTTCCCGGGCATGACCGAGCCGTCGCCCGGCTACCACGGCGTGAAGTTCTACGAGACCTTTGGCGACTTCGGCTTCTGCATGCGTGCGCGCATGGAGACGCTGCGCGTCTTTGGCGCCGCGCTGTCGCCGATGAGTGCCTGGTTGATCCTGCAGGGCGTGGAAACGCTGCCGCTGCGCATGGAGCGGCACAGCCGCAACGCGCTGGCGGTGGCGCGCTTTCTGCGAGACCACCCGCATGTGAGCTGGGTCAACTACCCGGGGCTGCCGGATCACCCGCAGCACGCGCTGCTTCAGCGCCAGATGCGCGCGCTGGACGGCGAGCCGATGGCCTCGGGCCTGCTGGCTTTTGGAGTAAAAGGTGGCGTCAAGGGCGGGGCGCAGGCCGGCGTGAAGTTCATCGAAGACGCGCAGTTCATGAGCCACCTGGTGAACATCGGCGACACGCGCACGCTGATCAGCCACCCGGCTACCACCACCCACCGCCAGCTCGACGAAGCGCAGCAGCGCGCCGCCGGCGTGCTGCCCGACATGGTGCGCATCTCCGTAGGGCTGGAGCACATCGACGACATCCTGTGGGACATTGACCAGGCGCTCGCGGCCGCGAGCGCATAGCGATCACGCGTTGAGCAACACGGAAGGCTGACATGGGCAACATCTACGAGCAGGACCTGGGCAAGACGGCCGCCAACCACGTGGCACTGAGCCCGGTGAGCTTCGTCGAGCGCAGCGCCGAGGTCTTCGCCGACCTGCCGGCCGTGGTGCATGGCAAGCGACGCTACACCTGGGCACAGTGTCGTGAACGTTCTGCGCGGCTGGCGGCGGCATTGCGTCATCTCGGAATTGGCCG
>DASQFA010000386.1:0-1664 GCA_035633375.1 Rubrivivax sp. | reverse complement strand
TGTACGACGAGCTCGGCTTCATCCATATCCTGTCCAAGGAGATCTGGGACGGCCATCCGTGCTGCGCATTCGGCATGAGCGCCGATTTCATCCAGCAGAATCCGGCCACCTATGCGGCGCTGTTCCGTGCCGTGCTCAGCGCCGCGGCGATGGCGCGCGAAGCCAAGAACCGCGAGCTCATCGCCAAGGTCATCAGCCCCACCGCCTACCTCAACCAGCCCGAGACGGTGGTGCAGCAGGTGCTCACCGGCAAGTTCGCCGACGGCCTGGGCAACGTGGTCAACGTGCCGGATCGCATCGGCTTCGACCCGGTGCCGTGGCAGAGCATGGCGGTGTGGATGCTCACGCAGATGAAGCGCTGGGGCTACATCAAGGGCGACGTCGACTACAAGCAGATCGCCGAGAAGGTGTTCCTGATGACCGATGCGCGCAAGTTCATGGGCGAGCTGGGCCAGAAGGCGCCGGCGGCCAACGCCGCCTTCCCCAAGTTCAGCATCATGGGCCGCGAGTTCGACCCGGCCAAGGCCGACGCCTACGCGCGCAGCTTTGCCATCAGCCGGCAGCCTGCGTGATATGACCCCCCCCCGTAGCGCCTTCGGCGCTCCCCCCCAGGGGGGCGCCGCTGGCGGACCGGCAGAGCCGGCTCCGCGGCGGCTGCTCGAAAGTCCTTGCGACGCTCTGCCTGGTGTCGTATGCATGAATCGAATGTGCAGGGCCTGAAGGCGGCGCTGCTGTCGCTGCTGCTGCTGGCGGTGTTGCTGGGCATCTGGCATGTCAGCACCCTGCCCAAGGCCGGCCCGGCCGCGCCGCTGGCTTCGTCGATGACGGCCGAGCAGATCGAATACGCCAAGCTGCTGGGCAAGGACCCGAGCGCCGGCGCGCCGGTGAAGAAGAGCGACGGCTTCCCGACGCTGGCGCAGATGCGCGACGCGGTGGTTCACAACCTGTCCGACCCGTTCTTCGACCACGGCCCCAACGACAAGGGCGTGGGCGTGCAGCTGGGGCACTCGCTGCTGCGCGTGGCGCTGGGCTTCGGCATCGCCGCGCTGGTGGCGGTGCCGCTGGGCTTTGCCATCGGCATGAGCCCGCTGCTGTACCGCGTTCTCGACCCGTTCATCCAGGTGCTCAAGCCCATCTCGCCGCTGGCCTGGATGCCGCTGGCGCTGTACACCATCAAGGATTCGTCGATCTCGGGCGTGTTCGTGATCTTCATCTGCTCGGTCTGGCCGATGCTCATCAACACCGCCTTCGGCGTGGCCGGCGTGCGCCGCGAGTGGCTGAACGTGGCCAAGACGTTGGAGGTCAAGCCGCTGCGCAAGGCCTTCGAGGTCATCCTGCCGGCCGCCGCACCCACCATTCTGACGGGCATGCGCATCAGCATGGGCATCGCCTGGCTGGTGATCGTGGCCGCCGAGATGCTGGTCGGCGGCACCGGCATCGGCTACTTCGTCTGGAACGAGTGGAACAACCTCTCGATCACCAACGTCATTATCGCGATTCTGCTGATCGGCGTGGTCGGCATGCTGCTCGACCAGATCCTCGCGCGGTTCGCGCGCATGGTCACGTTCCCGGAGTAGTGATGGACAAGTTCATTTCCATTGAAGCGATCGGCAAGCGCTTTGCGGGCGCGTCGGAGCCGGTCTTCGACGGCGTCAACTTCAGCA
>DASQFA010000385.1:0-2011 GCA_035633375.1 Rubrivivax sp. | reverse complement strand
TCGAGGCCGACCCGGTCGACGATGGCGCGGCCATCGGCAAAGAAGGTGCTGTACATCGGCGTGTCGGGCGCACCGAGGATCTGTTCGTAGAGCTTCCAGATTTCGGGCGTGGCAATCGCGCCGGGCTCGTTGTAGGCGGTCACACCGTTGGCATGTTCGTAGGCCACCATCTGCTTCAAGCCGAACGTGAGGCGCTCCGGTGTGGCAAGCACCTTGAGCATCGGCCCGATCATCAGGTTCATGCCGGTCTCGAAGAAGTGGCCTTTGTCCCAACTGGCCTGCTCGCTCGCCTGGTCCTTGCCCTGCATGGATGCCTCGGTCACGCCGAGCGCGTTGAGCGCCGCAGTGTTGAGGATGAACTCATGGCACGACCGATGCCACACCGCCATCGGCCGGGTCGGGTTGATGGCATCGAGCGCCTGCCGATCGAGCTTGCCGTGCCACAACGGGTGGTAGCCCCAGGTGATGAACCATTCCTTCGGGTCGGCGAGCTTGGCTTCGGCGGCCTTGACGCGCGCCTGGTACTCAGCGGCACCGTTGGCGGCCTTGATCGTGCGGCCAGGCAGGTTCCACGCTTCGGGCGCGATCACTTCCACCGCCAGTGTCAGCGCGCCCAGGATCGGGTGCAGGTGCTGGTCGATGAAGCCCGGCATCACGACCTTGTTCCTGAAGGTGTCGTCGACGGTGTAGGGCCGCATACCAAGCACCTTCTTCACTTGATCGAGCGAACCCGTAGCGACGATGCGCTTGCCGGCCACCGCCACCGCGGTGGCGGTCGGCTGGCCGCGCTCCATCGTGACGATCTTGGCCGCGGTATAGACGGTGACCGGCACCGTTGTTGCCTCGGCGGCCGGCGTCCGCAGGCCCTGACCCAGTTGCGGACTCACGCTCCCATCGGCCAGCACCGACGCGGTGCCGCTGGCCAGCAGCAGCAACAAGCCGATGCGGCCCGGCTGGATTCGAAGGTTCATGGTCAATTCGCGACAGTGCTTAACAAGACACGAGGATAGGCCGTTCAAACGCACTTCAGGACAAGACTTTCCACGCCCTTCATCCGTCCCCCACGGCACCCCGAGTGCGACACCCGACGCGCTTGAGCTTGGTGGCGCGACGAAGGCCATGTTCCGAACCCGGGCGGTGCCCCAACCGCCGAAGTACGGATGGCCGGCGGGCGGATCAACGCCTTTGATCTTGCCAAGTATCAGGCGCGTTGAGTCACCGAAGCGCTGGTGCAGGTAGAGCCGGGTCGCCGGCGCCCACACCGCTCAACCCATGAGCGCGCCGGGCCGCTCCACCGTGCAGCGCGCTACCACCGTGCCCTCGCGCCTGAGCTGGCGCCATATTGGCCCGCCGGTAAGCGGCCGGCCGTGAACGCCGGCAAATGGCCGATGGCGGGTGCTCCGGTAGACGAAATCAACGCCACTTTGCTGACGTTCAAGACCGTATCTGACCGGCCGGTTCGGAGCGAGCAGTTCCGAGAGCTGGCCGTCGCCTGCCGGCCAGGAGCTGACGGTGGCGACAGGCAGCTTGCTGGCATCTCACCAGGCCATGCACGTGCGGTCGGTGACCAAGTTGTAGCCACCAGAAGGTCTTTTGCCGCGACTCGGCCGATTGTCAGCGTGACGACCACATTGCCTCAGCCCGGACCCGGGGCGCCAGGCGAACCTACCTCGGCCGGCAGCGCCGCGGCTTGCGGCACATCGAAGGACGGCTTGACATAGGAGATGCTGAGCTTGCGCAGCATCGAACGCTTCTTCTCCTGGTGAGATTCCATCCGTGCCAGCACGTCGCGCAGGAAATCCAGCGTCTGCAGGATGTACGGCCCCTTGTTCAGCATCACGCATTCGGCGCGGCTGGCCATCGCCGCGTCGGTGACCTCGGCGCGCGGCGGCATGCCACCCTTGGCCAGCGATTCGAGCACCTGCGTGGCCCAGATCACGGGCACATGCGCCGCCTCGCACATCCACAGGATCTCTTCCTGCACTTCGGACAGCCGCTCGAAGCCGACCTC
>DASQFA010000384.1:0-7897 GCA_035633375.1 Rubrivivax sp. | reverse complement strand
AATGGCCGAACGCCACCCCTTGCGCATCCTCCTGGCCGAGGACAACGTGGTCAACCAGAAGCTGGCTATGCGCCTGCTGCAGCAGATGGGCTACCGGGCCGACGTGGCGTCCAACGGCATCGAGGCCATCGAGTGCATCGCCCGCCAGCCCTACGACCTGGTGCTGATGGACGTGCAGATGCCGGAGATGGACGGGCTGGAGGCCACACGCCGGATCGTGGCGCGCTGGAGCGATGCAGCGCAACGCCCGCGCATCGTCGCCATGACTGCCAACGCCATGCAGGGCGACCGCGAGGAATGCCTCGCCGCCGGCATGGACGACTACGTCACCAAGCCGATCCGAGTCGATGCACTGGTCGCGGCGCTGCTGAAGGTATTGCCTGCGCAGGGGGCGCGCTGACGTGCGGCCAGCCAGCTCAATTTGCAATGACACGCAGGCCGCGAAGGCGCGGGCATGCCGCTCACTTCTGCCAATTAGGCGTCACAGCAGGCAATTGCTGCAGCAGTGCGGGCAGCGCCGTTTGCAAGGTCTCCCAGACCACATCGAGATTGATGTCGAAGTAACCATGCGCGATGCGGTTGCGCATGCCGCGCATGCTCAAACGGGCTGCGCCTGGGCCAGCACCTGGGCGCGAAAACTCGGTGCCAGGTCTGCCGGCGTCAACAAGTCCACGCGCACGCCCAGCAGCATCTCCAGCTCGACTTGCAGTGCCCCCAGGTCGAACAGTGTCGCGCCAGGCAGCGCGTCCACAAGCAGATCGAGATCGCTGCCCTCGGTGTCCGTGCCGTGCAGCGCCGATCCGAAAAGGCGTGGGTTGGCAGCGCGAAAGCGGCCTACGGCCTCGCGTAACGCATGGCGCTTGGATTCGCGTGCGATGGAAGGTCGCATGGCACTTATCCTCGTTGATTTGGGCCTTGAAGAATCATTCGCCAAGACACGGCGTTCTGTTTCGGGCTGCCGCACTCATCGTCTTCAGATCCGCAAGCCAAATAAATGCTAGGCGATTGCGTGCCGCCGTAGAACACCACTCCGCCGGTGTTGCGGTCTCCCCCGGGTTTCTGCCGTACCAGGACGCGCCGTGAAGACGCTCGGCCTTGGGTTCAAGGTGCCGAGGCGGGTGAAGGACCACCCGGCGCCGAAGCACGATCACTGCAAACATGGACGGTGCGCAGCTCGCCACGCGCATCCGCGCCCTCAGATCGCCACGTCGGCAAAGCCGATCGGGTTGCCGGCTGCCTGCACGCCGGAGTGCACCTGCGCAAAGGCATGGGCAGCTGGCTTGTCGAAGGCCAGCACCCTGCCCTCGAACAGCGGCAGCACCTGCTCGGTCAGGGCCTGGCCCAGCTTGTTGCGCCGCCGGCCTGCCGGCAGCGCTGCCACGCCGGCCAGCAGTTCGGCCAGCGTGATGCTGGTCAAGTACAGCGTGGCCGGTGCCTGCGCATCCAGCCAGGCCAGCACCGCAGGCTCGGGCGAAGGCCGCAGCGGTTCGGAAACGACGTTCGTGTCGAGGATGATCACTTGAAGCTCGCCGGCACCACCGGCGTGCGGTCGCGCTCGATCTTCAGCGCCACACCGCCCACGCTGCGCCCCACGGCGGCGAGCGCCGAGCCCAGGCCGTTGCCGGGCCGCACGGCGGCCTCGAGGATGTGGCGGATCTCGGCCTCGGTGCTGCGCCCGTGCAACGCGGCGCGCTGCTTCAGTGCCCGGTGCGTGGCCTCGGGCAGGTTTCTCACGGTGACGGACGACATGGGCAAACCCTCCGAAAAGGATGTCCAGATGCTATCGCCCCGGCTTTTTGATGTCGTTCTGCCGCGTGCCCGGTGCTGGGGCCGCGAAGTGAACGCCTCGCGGTAGCGACGACTGCTTCACCCAGCCGTTCCGGGTGAAGGCGCTGTCGGCAGCGCTGGACCGGGTCGCGCCAAGCCATCAATCGGAAAATAGACAGCATAGCTATACTGTACAAATTAGCTATTATTGGGAGAAAAAGTGATGATCACCGTGACCTCCGTCGAAGCGCAGAACCGCTTTGGCCAACTGCTGGACATGGCGCGGCGCGAGCCGGTCACGGTCACGCGCCATGGCCGGCCGGCCGCCTTCATCGTGTCGCCCCAGGACATGGAGGCGCTGCTCGATGTGCGCGCGCGGCGCAGCAAGGCCGTGCTGGCGCTCGAAGAGTGGAGCGCACGCGCCAAGCCGCAGGCCACACCGGCGGCCGAGGCGCTGTCGGACGACGAGATCAACCGGCTGGTGCATGAGCTGCGATGAGCCTGCTGCGGCGCGTGGTGCTGGACACCAGCACCCTGGTCGGCGCGGCGCTCAAGCCAGGCTCGGTGCCGCACCGGGCGCTGCTGTTGGCATTGGCGCGTGCCGATGTCTGCGCATCGGTGCAGACCTGGCTGGAACTGGAGCGCGTGATGCAGCACCCACGCTTCGACCGTTACCTGGCGCGCGGCGTGCGCCTGGAGTTTGCCGCGGCGCTGCGCCAGAGCATGCAGTTCTTTGCCGTGACGCCGGCCGACGAAGCCGCGCTGCAGCCGCCGTGCCGCGACGCCAGCGACCACAAGTTCCTGGCGCTGGTGCAGGTGTGCCAGGCGGACGCGCTGGTCAGCAGCGACGACGACCTGCGGGTGCTGAACCCGTGGCGCGGCGTGCCGGTGCTGCGGCCTGCCGAATTCCTGGCCCGCGTGGGGGCAGCCTGATGACCCGCTTGCGTGGCCTGCAGGTGCCGCCGCGCGCAGCCGATCGATTGACAGGGGCGACACGTGAGCACCAGCCACACTGACGCCGACCTGAAGCCGCAGCCGCTGTGGCAGCGGCTGAAGGATCGTTTCGTTCGCTATGCCGCCGAGCCGGACGACCCGCCCGAGCTGAAACTGCGCAAGGCGCTGGGCATCGCCGTGTTTTCGATCGGCCTGTCGGTCTGGCTGATCTATGGTGCGATCTATCTTGCAGTCGGTGCCCGCCTGCCAGCGCAGATCTGCATGCTGGTCGCGTCCGCTCAGGTGCTTTGCTTCGTTGGGTACATCTGGCTGCGCAACTACACGCTGTGGAACGGGCTGCTGGCCTTGATCCACATGTTGGGTTTCCTGGGTGTGCACTTCGCGTTCGGCGGGTTCACGTCATCGCCGTACTTGCTGATCTACATCCTGCTGATACCGCTGCTGGCGCCCTTCACGACTGACCCGCGCTATACCAAGTACTCGGCCGCAGCGGCCATGGTCATAGTGCTGATCGCGGGTGTCGGCGAACGCTTTTTTTCTCATGGAGGTTTGGTTCCGCCAGGCGTTCTGACGCTGCTCACCGTGTCGCTCCTGCTGGGCTTCGCGCTCTTCGCGCTGGTGCCCGCGCTGATCTATGAGCAGCGCACCCGCGCCATCAACCTGCAGCTGGCCGAAGCCCGCGAAGCGCAGCTGGCGCAAAAGGCCGAGCACCTGGCGCAAACCCAGGCCGCGCTGGAGCGCGAGGCCGCCACGTCCGAGATCCTGAAGGTCATCGCCAGCTCGCCGTCGGACGTGCAGCCGGTATTCGATGCCATCGCCGCCAGCTCGAAGAGCCTGCTCGGAGGCTTTTCAACGACGGTGTTCCGCATCGTCGACGGCGTGCTGCACCTGGTGGCCTTCACCGAGACCAATGCCCAGGCAGATGCCACGCTGACGGCGATGTTCCCGCGCCCGATCGCCGAGTTCCCGCCCTTCGCGATGGTGAGCGATGGCCAGATGGCGCGCATCGACAACACCGAATCCGATGCGACCGTGCCCGACATGCTGCGCAAGCTCGCCCGTCAGCGGGGCTATCGGGCCATGCTGTTCACCCCGTTGATGCGCGACGGTGCCGTGATCGGCATGATCGCGGTGACACGCGAATTGCCTGGCCCATGGGCGGACCACCACGTGCAGCTGCTGCGCACCTTTGCCGACCAGGCGGTGATCGCCATCGAGAACGTGCGCCTGTTCAACGAGACGCAGGACGCCCTGGCCCAGCAGACCGCCTCGGCGGATGTGCTGGGCGTCATCAGCAGCTCGGTGGCCGACACCGCACCGGTGTTCAACAAGATCCTTCAATCGTGCGAGCGGCTGTTCCCGGCGGCGTTCTTCAACCTGCATCTGGTCAACGAGGCCGGGCTGCTCGATGTCGAACGCATCCACGCCACGGCTCCCGCCATCGCACAGTACGGCCAGCAGGTGCTCGAGGCCGGCAATGCCCTAATTCGCTCTATCTACCCGATGCCTCTGGCGGGCACTCATGCGGAGCTGGCCTTCGAGCGCGGCGACCTGGTCGAGTTCAGCGATGTGTCGAAGGACCCGGACGTGCCCTGGAACCTAAGGGTGGTCGCCGAGCGCATCGGCGTTCCCTACTCGGCGTTGGTCGCACCACTGATGTGGGAAGGCCGCGGCATCGGTGTGATCTTCGCCATCCGGCCACCGGGGACCTTCCTGCCCAAGGAGCGCGCGCTGCTCAAGACCTTCGCCGACCAGGCGGTGATCGCGATCCAGAACGCGCGGCTGTTCCGCGAGACCCACGAGGCACTGGAGCGGCAGACTGCGACGGCGGAGATCCTCAAGGTCATCAGCAGCTCGCCCACCGATACGCAGCCGATCTTCGATGCGATCGTGCAGAGCGCCGTGCGCCTGTGCAACGGGGTGTACAGCGCTGGCTTGCTTGTGAAAGACGGCCTCATTCACCTCGTCGCACACCACAACTGGGTGGGCGACGCATTGGCCGTGGCACAGCGGCTGTTCCCGATGCCCGCGGACGCCGACCACCTGACGGCGCGTGCCATTCAGGAAAGCCGGATCATTCATCTGCAAGACATGCAGAGCGCTGCAGACGTGCCCGTATCGTCGCGCGAGCTGGCGATCGCCACCGGCTATCGCACGCTGCTGGTCGTGCCCATGCTGCAACACGGCCGCGCCATCGGCGCGATCGCGGTGGCGAAAGCCGAAGGGCCGTTCTCGGACAGGGAGATGGCTTTGCTCGCGACCTTTGCCGACCAGGCGGTGATCGCCATCGAGAACGTGCGGTTGTTCAACGAGACTCAGGAAGCCCTGGCACGCCAGACCGCCACCACCGACGTGCTCAAGGCGATCAGCCGCTCCACCTTCGACCTCGCCGCCGTGCTGGACACCTTGATCAGCAGCGCCGCACGCCTGTGCCAGGCATGGCTGGGAGTGATCTTCAAGGTCGAAGGCGACTGGTGCCACGCGGCGGGCCTGCACGGCGCCACGCCGGCGCTGATCCAGCACCTGCAGGCGAATCCGATCTCGTTGCTCGACGACAACTCGGTCACCTCGCGGGCGGTGCGGTCGGCCCGCCCGTACCAGGTGGAAGACGCCTCCGACAGCCGTGTCTACGGGCGCACCGACGTGCAGCAGGTGGGCGGCTACCGCACGCTGCTGGCGGTGCCGATCCTGCGCGAAGGCGTGGCCATCGGCGTGCTGACGCTCGGCCGCCAGGAGGCCAGGCTGTTCAACGACAAGGAGATCGAACTCGTCACCTCGTTTGCCGACCAGGCGGCCATCGCTATGGAAAACGTGCGCCTGTTCAACGAGACACAAGAGGCGCTGGAACGGCAGACCGCCACGGCGGAAGTCCTGCAGGTGATCAGCGGCTCGATGGCCGACGCGCAACCGGTGTTCGACAAGATCGCGCAGAGTTGCCGGCACCTCTTCGACGGACATCACGTCGGCCTGTTTGCGCTTGGAGACGACGGCTTGCTGCACATGAAGTCCACCGTCGGCTACACGCCAGAGCAAGTGGCGTTTTTCGGTGAGTACTTCCCTGCGCCAGTGCGCAAGACGATTCAAGGCAAGGCGATGCACCGCCGTGCGGTGGTTCATTACCCAGACCTGCGCCACGGGCCCGACGTGCCCGAGAGCATCCGCGCCATGGCGAACCAGGGCGACAACCTCTCCTTGCTGATGGCGCCCATGCTGTGGGAAGGCCGGGCGCTGGGCACCATCGATGTCGCGCGCACGCAGCGGCCGTTCTCGGACAAGGAGATCGCTCTGCTCAAGTCCTTTGCCGACCAGGCGGTGATCGCAATCCAGAACGCGCGGCTGTTCAAGCAAACGCAGGAAGCACGCGCCGTTGCCGAGGCCGCCAACGAAGCCAAGAGCGCCTTCCTGGCGACGATGAGCCACGAGATCCGCACGCCGATGAACGCCGTCATCGGCATGAGCGGGCTGCTGCTGGACACACCGCTCACCGACGACCAGCGCGACTTCGCCACCACCATCCGCGACTCCGGCGATTCGCTGCTGACGATCATCAACGACATCCTCGATTTCTCGAAGATCGAGGCCGGGCGCATGGACATCGAGCGCCACCCCTTCGACCTGCGCGAGTGCGTGGAATCGGCGATGGACCTGATCGGCCCGCGTGCGGCCGAGAAGCACCTGGACATCGCCTATGTATTCGAGAACAGCGGCGAAGGCGAGGTGCCGGCGGCGCTGGACGGCGACGTGACGCGGCTGCGGCAGATCCTGCTCAACCTGCTGAGCAACTCGGTGAAGTTCACCGACAAGGGTGAAGTCGTGCTGAGCGTGCGCGCCGAGGGCGACGAGCAGACGGGTGAAGGCAGCAGTCTGCACTTCACCGTGCGCGACACCGGCATCGGGTTGTCGGAAGCGGGCCTGTCGCGCCTGTTCCAGAAGTTCAGCCAGGCCGACAGCGGCACGACGCGCAAGTACGGCGGCACCGGTCTCGGGCTGGCCATCAGCACGCTGCTAGCCGAGCTGATGGGCGGCACCATGTGGGCCGAGAGCGCCGGGCCGGGCCAAGGCAGCAGTTTCCACTTCACCATGCGTTGCGTGCCGGTGGAGCTGCCGCAGGGCACCCGGCGCGACTTCCTTGGCCAGCAGCCGCAACTCACCGGCAAGCGCATCCTGGTGGTAGACGACAACGCCACCAACCGGCGCATCCTGGCGCTGCAGACCGCCAAATGGGGCATGGTGGTTCAGGACACCGAGTTCCCGGCTCAAGCGCTGGAGATGCTCAAGGCTGAAGCGTACGACCTGGCGATCCTGGACATGCATATGCCGGGCATGGACGGCGCCACGCTGGCCTCGCGCATGCGCGAGGCCGGGCACACGCTGCCGCTGGTGCTGTTCAGCAGCCTGGGCCGCAAGGAGACCGGTGACAGCCTGTTCGCCGCCACCTTGGCCAAGCCGCTGCGCCAAAGCCAGCTGTTCGACACGCTGGTGCAGCTGCTGGCCGGTGACGCCGACGCGGCGCCCCGCCCTGCCACGGCGCAAGCCAAGCCGCGCATGGATGCACAAATGGCCGAACGCCACCCGCTGCGCATCCTGCTGGCCGAGGACAACGTGGTCAACCAGAAGCTGGCGCTGCGCCTGCTGCAGCAGATGGGCTACCGCGCCGATGTCGCATCCAACGGCATCGAGGCCATCGAATGCTGCGCGCGCCAGCCCTACGACCTGGTGCTGATGGACGTGCAGATGCCCGAGATGGACGGGCTGGAGGCCGCACGCCGGATCGTGGCGCGCTGGAGCGATGCAGCGCAACGCCCGCGCATCGTCGCCATGACCGCCAACGCGATGCAGGGTGACCGCGAGGAGTGCCTCGCCGCCGGCATGGACGACTACGTCACCAAGCCGATCCGGGTGGATGCGCTGGTGCAGGCGCTGATGAACGCTGCACCGCGACGCATGGGATGAGCCTCGGGGCCGCCAAGCGAACGCAGCGCGGACGGCAGCGCATGCGCTCACACAGCGCCCCTCGGCCATCAGCGCACGGCCATGTGGCGCAGGCGCTGCCGCACTGCGCCGTCGATATGCCGATCTGTGGTTCCACGAAGCCCCGCCGCATGTTGCCTGCGCCAGGCCGGCGGTCCAGGGCCTGCCGAGCCGCCAGCGCCGGGCCGGCGCGGATAGACTTGCG
>DASQFA010000383.1:0-3012 GCA_035633375.1 Rubrivivax sp. | reverse complement strand
GGTGACTGCAGCGTCAGCGCGGTGGCGCGCGGTGCGACGCTGCTCGCATTGCGTGAACATGGCTGGCGGCTGCGCCAGGGCGGCAGGCTGCTCGTCGCGCCGGCCACGGCCAGCGAGGACCCGCGCGAACTGGGCGCGATGGACCTGGTGGTGATCGCCGTCAAGGGACCGGCGCTGGCCGAGGTGGCGCGCGGCATCACACCGCTGCTCCAGCCCGACACCATCGTGCTGCCGGCGATGAACGGCGTGCCGTGGTGGTTTGCGCAATCGGCGCCGGCGCTATGCGGTGAGCCGCTGCAAAGCGTAGACCCCGGCGGCACCCTCGCCGCACATCTGCCGTTGCAGCACGTGCTCGGCTGCGTGGTTCACGCCAGCACCTTCACGCCTGAGCCTGGGCTGGTGGAGCAGCGCATGGGCAACGGCTTGATCATCGGTGAGCCGGCAGGCGGCGATTCGCCGCGCGCGCAAGCTCTAGGCGAGCTGCTGCGCCGCGCCGGCTTCGAGATCACCGTGTCGATGAATGTGCGCCAGGACATCTGGTACAAGTTGTGGGGCAACATGACGATGAACCCGGTGTCGGCGATCACCGGCGCCACCAGCGACCAGGTGCTCGATGACCCGCTGGTGCGCGCCTTCTGCACCGCGGCCATGCGCGAGGCGGCAGAGATCGGCGCCGGCATCGGCTGCGCGGTGGCGCAAAGCCCCGAGGACCGCCATGCAGTGACGCGCAAGCTCGGGCGCTTCCGTACCTCGATGCAGAACGACGTCGATGCCCACCGCCCCATCGAACTCGACGCGCTGGTGACGGTGGTGCGCGAGATCGCACAACGGCTGCACATCGCCACGCCCAACATCGACGCACTGCTCGGCCTGACGCGGCTGTTCGCGCGTGTGCATGGGCTGTATCCGCAGGACGACAGCGCGCCATCACCCCAGGGCGGCGCATGACCCACACCAGGCAGCGCATCGGCATCGGCCGGCCGGATGACGGCCGGCCCGCGGCGCAGCTTGCCATTGCCGGGGCCAGGCTGCGGGCGTGCACGGCGCGCACGGCGCGACCCCGCGCTCGGCCCTGACTCAGCACCAAGGAGGACTCTTCCATGAGCGATTTGCAGGACAGCCTGAAAGCCTGGATCGGCCGCAGCGAGACGCTGCACGACACGCTGCATGCGACGCCGGTGGTGGCGCTGGGCGCCACGCTCGACCATGCGCCGGGCGCAGTGGGGCAGGGAAGCGTGTTGCCGCCGCTGTGGCACTGGCTGTATTTCCTGCCGATGGTGCGCCAGTCGGACATCGGCGCCGACGGCCATGCTCGGCTCGGCGGTTTCTTGCCGCCGGTGCCGCTGCCGCGGCGCATGTGGGCGGGCAGCCAGTTCGAGTTTCGCGCGCCGCTGTGCATCGGCGAGAGCGTGGCGCGCACCTCGACCATCGAGGACGTGAACCTCAAGGAAGGGCGCAGCGGCCGGCTGGTGTTCGTCAAGGTGCGGCACGAACTGCGCTGCAATGGTGCGGCCGAGCCGGCGCTGGTGGAGTTTCAGGACATCGTCTATCGCGAGGCGCAGCGCGCGGGCGACGTGCCGCCGCCGCAGCCGGCACCATCGGCTGCCGACTGGACACGCGAATTGGTGCCCGACGAGGTGCTGCTGTTCCGCTTTTCGGCGCTGACCTTCAACGGCCACCGCATCCACTACGACCGGCCCTACGCCACCGCGGTCGAGGGATATCCGGGCCTGGTGGTGCACGGCCCGCTCATCGCCATGCTGCTGATGGACCTGCTGCGCCGCCACGCCCCCGATGCCGAGGTGGCCGGCTTCCACTTCAAGGCACTGCGCCCCACGCACGACGGGCACGCGATGCGCGTGCAGGGTGCGTTGGCGGCGGATGGCAAGAGCGTGCGCCTGTGGGCCGCCGACCACCAAGGCTGGCTGACCATGGATGCCAGCGCCGTGCTGCGCTGAACGCCCCTGGGTCACTCCTGGATCGCGCCATGCAAGCCTTGCGCGGCATCACCGTGGTGGCGCTGGAGCATGCGGTCGCGGCTGGTGCAAGGTGGGCGCGCCGGCCGGCCTCGCTGCCCGGCGAGGCATCGGGTCAAGGCCCGTCGCTGCGCGTGCTCAGGTACAGGTGCCACAGGGCGATGAACATCGCCGCGATGGTCGGGCCCAGGATCAGGCCGTTGATGCCGAACACGGCAATGCCGCCGAGCGTGGTGATCATCACCACATAGTCGGGCAGGCGCGCGTCCTTGCCCACCAGCACCGGGCGCAGCACGTTGTCCACCAGGCCGATCACGAGCACGCCATAGGCGGCCAGCACCACGCCCTGCCAGACGGCACCGTTCATGAGGAGCCAGATCGCCACCGGCACCCACACCAGCGCCGCGCCGACCGCGGGCACTAGCGACAGGAAGGCCATCAGCACGCCGCACAGCAGGGCCCAGCGCACGCCCAGTGCCCAGAAGGCGAGGCCGCCCAGCAGCCCCTGGATCGCCGCCACCAGCAGGCTGCCCTTGACGGTGGCGCGGATGACGGTGCCGAACTTCGCCAACAGGGCCCGCTTGTGCGCTGCCGACAGCGGGATGGCATGGCGTATGTCGCGCATCACTCCCTCGCCGTCGCGGATGAAGAAAAACGCGAGGTACAGCGTTATGAAGATGCCGGCGACAAACTCGAAGGTGTTCTGGCCGATGCTCAGCGCCTGCGTGGCCAGGAACCGGCTGCCCAGCGTAAGCGCCTGCTCCAGGCGGGCCTGCAGGAGATCGAAGCGAGCCAGCCCAAAGTGGTCGAGCAGCGCAATCACCGCTTCGGGCAGGGCCGCGAAGGCTTGGCGCAGCAGGCGCGTGGGGTCCAGCGCGCCGGACTGCAGGCGCTCGTACACGAGTGTCGCTTCATGCGCCAGCGAGGCCGTGATCAGGGCGAAGGGTACGACCACGATGACCACGGCCGCCGCCAGGGCCAGCAGCGCTGCCGGCGTGCGCCGCCGCTTCAACCGCGGCAGCAGCCAGCGGAACAG
>DASQFA010000382.1:0-1778 GCA_035633375.1 Rubrivivax sp. | reverse complement strand
CCGACCTGCTCGCGCAGGCGCTTCATCATCGCCACCATGCCGTGGATGGCGCCTGTGGGGAATCCATCCGGCCCGCGCAGATCGGGCATGGCGTGGTAGGCACGGTACAGGTAGCTGGAACCGTCGACCAGCAGCATCGTCTTCTCGCTCATGCAGCAACCTCCATGCGACACACTCCGGATCTCGCCCTTGGGGCGGCACGGCATGCTCGTGCGGCGATTGTCGGGCAGTCGGCGCCGTGGCTGCCACACGCCAAGCTCGCCGCGCAGCGGGTCGACGCGTCGTGCTGCCGAGGCCGCACCCGACCCCTGGTCCGGCAAAGTGGCGAGGATGTCGCTGGAACGGGTGGCCGGCGTGCTGGTGGAGATCGGCGCGCTGCAGCGCAGCTTGCACGGCATCGGCCGCGGCAGCGCTGCGCTGCTGGACGCCACACTGGCCGCCGCTTCCCGTCCGACCGCCGGAATTGGCGGCCGAGTGGCACCCTCGGCCCTGCGCCAGCGCAGGAAGGCAGGCCGCCTAGAATGACGCCATGAAGCTCATGTTTGCCGTGCTCTCGATGGGCCTGTGCCTGACTTGCAGTGCCCAGGGCACCGCAACTGCGGCGGAGCCTCGGCCTGAACCGTCATCCGCGGGCGTGGTGCCACAGCGCGGCGGTGAACCCCAGGTCAAGCGCATAGTCAGCGAAGACGAGTCGGTGCGCATCGAAGAACTGCGCGTGCGCGGCATCACGCGGCGCGTCACGGTGCAGTCCAAGCTGCCCGGTGTGCCTGCCTACGAAATCGGCAGCGCCAACGATGGGCGCGACCTGACCCAGGACCGGCGCAGCGAGGGCCGTTCACTGTGGCAATTGTTCTCGTTCTGACGCGCTGGCGCGCATGGCCGTCTACACCGAGGTGAGCTTCGAACAAGCCGACCAGTTCGTGCAAGGCCTCGGTCGCGGCAGGCTGAGGGCACTGAGCGGCATCGCCGCCGGCATCGAAAACACGAACTATTTCGCCCGCACCGAGCAGGGCGAATGGGTGCTGACCCTGTTCGAGCGGCTGAGCCGCGACGAGCTGCCGTTCTACCTGCGCTACATGCAACATCTGGCGCGGCATGGCATCCCTGTGCCCGAGCCGCAGCCCGACGCGGCCGGGCAGATCCTGCACCAGTTGAACGGCCGACCCGCGGCGCTGGTGAACCGCCTGCGCGGCCGGCCTGTGCTGGCGCCCACCTTGCACCACATCGACCAGATCGGCGAAATGCTGGCGCGACTGCACCTGGCCGGCGCCGATTTCACGCTGCACCAGGCCAACCCGCGCGGCCTGGCCTGGTGGATCGACACCGTGCCCGCGGTGCTGCCCTTCCTGGACGGCGATCGCGCCCGGCTGATGCGCGAGGAACTGGCGTTTCATCGCAAGGTGGCGGCCACGCCAGCGGCCACAGCCCTGCCGCGAGGCGCCATCCACGCCGACCTGTTTCGCGACAACGTGGTCTTCGACGAGGTGCAAGGCGAAGACCGGCTCAGCGGCCTGTTCGACTTCTTCTTTGCCGGCATCGACAGCTTCCTGTTCGACTTGGCGGTGTGCCTGAACGATTGGTGCATCGACCCGACCAGCGGCCGCCTGGTCGAAGACCGAGCCGCGGCCTTCTGCGCGGCCTACCACCGCGTGCGCGGCCTGAGCGGCAGCGAAGTCCGCCTGATGCCGGCCATGCTGCGCGCCGCGGCCTTTCGCTTCTGGCTGTCGCGCCTGTGGGATCTGCACCTGCCGCGCGATGCCTCGCTGCTGAAGGCCCAC
>DASQFA010000381.1:0-16693 GCA_035633375.1 Rubrivivax sp. | reverse complement strand
CACGCGCACGGTGCAGAGGCGGTGATGGAACCGGCGCAGTTCGACGGCGGCTTCGTCGGGCTTGCCTTCGGCGGCCAACAGCAGCGCAGCGGCCTGCGCATCGCTCCATTCGGCGCGCAGCGGTTCGATCACCGTCGGCAGCACCAGGCGTTCGACATAGGCACGCGGCGTGTAGTGCGCGCCCAATGCATGGCGCTCGTCGGCGTCCAGCGCCCATTCGAGCAGCGTGCCAAAGATGGCCGGTTCCACCTCGCGCCAGTTGGCCTGGGCCGCGGCGAGCAGGCCGTCGATCTGCTCGCGGTTCAGCGGCAGCACATAGTCGGCCGGACCGGCGGATTGCCAGCCCTTGAACAGCTTGCCGTTGAAGCGCAGCACCTCCTTGGCCAGCGCCGCGCTGAAGCCACCGCGGTCCATGTCGGCCCACAGCACGGCCAGCATCTTCTGCAAGGTGGGCGCGTCGTCGCGGTGGCGCTTGAGCAGGCCGACGAAGGCGCCCACATCCCCATCCGCGCTGTCGCTGCGCGGCAGCAGGCCCACGTCTTCGGCAAACATGCTGAACAGGCAGCGCGTCAGGAACGCGGCGGTGTGCTCGGCCGAGTGGCCCGCGCCTTCCAGGCTGCGCGCCAGCGCGGCCAGCTGCACAGCAACCTGACGCGTGACCTTGGCACTGGCACGCGCCGGGTCCAGCGTCATCGGGTCCAGCCACAGTGCGCGCAGCCGCTGGCGCACGGCCTCGTCGTGCAGGTCGTCCAGGCGGATGCGGTGGCTGCGTGAATCGGGGAAGGGCGTGTAGGTGGCGCCGCTGCGCGTGAACTCGGCATACAGCTCGATGACATGGCCCACGTCTACCACCAGCAAGAAGGGCGGCCGGCCTTCGGCGGCGGGCAGCGCGCGCGCATAGCCTTCGGCCTGCGCGCGGGCGCGCAGCAGTGCGTCGTCGAAACCCTGGGTGTGCTTGCCGGCCTTGACGCGCTTGGCTTCCAGCACGAAGGCGCCGCGGCGGTAGCAGTCGATGAAGCCGGCGCTGCTGCCGCCGTCGCCGTGGGCAAAGCTGACGCGTCGTTCGAACACATAGGCGTTGTCGCGCGTGTCATCGTGGGCCGGCTCGGGCTCGGGCACATCCAGCAGCCGGCACAGCTCGCCAATGAAGAGCTGGTAGTTCGCGCGCTCGGAGCCGCTGACACCTTGCCAGCGCGCGATGAAGGCCGCCGGCGTGTTCTTGTCGTTCATGCGACGACCGGCAACAACGTCAATTCACGTGTCGAAAGTAGCTTGCCGAAGCCGCGATCGAAGGTCACCAGGTGGCTGTCGAGTGCGCGCACCGCGGCGGCGATCCAGGCATCGGGGATGAAGTTGCCGCTCAACCCACCATCCAGGCACAGGCGCCGCAACGCGCTCCACTCACGGCCCACGGCCGGCATGGCCACGCCGGGCGTGGCCAGCACCGCATCGATGAATGCCAGCGCGGCGTCGATGGGCGTGGGCTGCGCGAAGACCTTCGGATGGGTCACCACCCGCAGATAGCCGCTCGCCACCATCGGCAGGATGTCAAGGCGTGCACCGCTGCTGCAGGCCGCGAGGGCGGCGCGCAGCCAGGCCAGGGCCTGTGTGTGTTGCGGGTGGTCGGCGCGCGATGCGGCTACGAGGACGTTGACATCAGGCGTCATCGTCTGCGGCATCGAACAGCGAGCGATTGCTTGTCGGGTCGATGCCGGGCAACAGGCCACCCTTGCCGCGGTAGACGGGCAAGCGGGGTGCCTTGCTCGCGGCAGCGGCGCCGCGCTGCGGCTTGCGCAGCCGCAGCCGCAGGCCGTCTTCGATCAAAGCGGTCAGGCTCCGGCGCTCGAGTGCCGCCTGGGCCTTGGCCTCGGCCAGCAGATCGTCCTGGATATCGAGTGTGGTCTTCATCGGCCTGGCAATACAGAAATATGTATCAATTCTAGGCGGCCGCAGGAGGCAGCACAAGCCCACACTCCCCAACGCCATGGCCTGCGCGCCGAGGCCGCCCGAACCCGCCAGCCGCAGTTCAAACCAGCCGCACCAGCGTCGCCAGCAGCAGCGCAGCCAACAGGTTGTGCAGCAGCACCGCCGCCAGTGGCAGGCCGGTGGTGACGATCAGCAGGCCCAGCAGCCCTTGCAGCGCAGCCAGCATGAGCAGGGCCGCGCCGCCGCGTCGGCGACCGCGCCGCCAGGCGACGAGTCCCAGCAAGCCCAGCACCGGCAGCACGACGATGGCGCCGACGCGGTGCGCCCACAGCGCGAAGGCGCTGCTCGGATTGATCGCGACAGCGCTGCCGGCGTTGATCGGCGCGGTCGCGGCCGCGGCCGCGACCACCGGCTCGCGCCACGGGTTCAGCGCCTGCCAGTCCCAGCCCGCCGCCGCGGCCGAACGGGTGCACTCAGTCAGGTCGCTGCACGACAGCGCTGCATAGGATGCACTCACCAGCGCACCGCCGGCGAGCTGGCCGCACAGCAGCACCAGAGCGGCGACAGCCCAGGCGCCGAGGCCCGCCGCAGCAGGCGTGGCCGGCGGCCGCGTGCTCGCCACCAGGCGCCAGCACAGCGCGAGCATGACGAAGCCGCCGAGCAGGTTGCCCATGGCCACCGCAGGCAGCCGCGCGCCCGGCGTGGCGATGCCCAGCGCTGCCAGGGCCAGCGCCAGCTGCAGCAGCGCCAGCGAGAGCGCGCCGGCGCGCTTCAGCACCGGGCGTGTGGTCAGCGTGGCCATCGCCATCACGATGACCAGCAGCAGCGTCAGCGAGGCGACGACACGGTGCGCCAGGCGGACCGTGGCCACCGCGTGGCCGGACTGCGCCGCGTCACCGGGCTGCGCGGCGCGAAGGTTCTGGCC
The DNA here is from genome assembly GCA_035633375.1 of Rubrivivax sp. Classification (GTDB taxonomy): domain Bacteria; phylum Pseudomonadota; class Gammaproteobacteria; order Burkholderiales; family Burkholderiaceae_C; genus Rubrivivax. The sequence continues at coordinate 13,842 of DASQFA010000381.1, read as the reverse complement.
ATAGCAGGCCGGCCAGTCGGCGCATCCCAGCCCCGCCTGCGACAGGCGCATGAACGCGCTCAGCGAGATCGTGGCCAGCATCAGCGCGGTACACAGCCAGGCCAGGCGCCGCAGCAACGGCAGGCGACGGTCTGGGGCGGGCTGGGTAGTGGATGCAGCGGCGTAGGACATGTTGGCGCCGCATCGTAGTGCGCGGCGAACGCACTGCGCCGCCGGGCATGCCAGGGAAGACCCGCGTTCTGGCCTTTCCTTGAAGTGGTTCAAGTCAGCGTCGCGCGTCGCGCAACAGAATTCCCTGCACCCGCAGGATCGGCCCGGCATGGGCCGCACATTGGAAGGAACGCACATGAGCCAGCCTGTCAACGACGACCCCAACGAGCCCGTGCCGTGGATGCAGCAACTGCTGGACAACCCCTTCCTGCTGCTCTTCCTGGGTGTGTTGATCCCGATGCTGGTCTACACGGTGTGGGGGGTGGTCGACATCCTCACCATCCCGATCAGCAAGTAGGCGAAGCGGCCATCGTTTCCACCCCAAGAGGAGTCTGCCCATGAGCCTGCCCGGCCGCCCGAAAGGCGAATTGACCGCAGTGCAAAGCACGGATGTTTCCCGATGAGCGCCATCCTGCCCCCCGCAGACCGGCTTTGGTACAAGCAGCCGATCGACCGTGTCGAAGGCACCTGGATCGTGATCGCGCTGGTCTGGTGCCTGGTGATGTTCGCCATGATGGTTGGCTGGCACGTCTGGGGCAACCAGAACCTGTCGACCGAGACCTACCGCACGACGCCGGAGCAGTTCCTGCTGAAGGCGCAGGCGGTGGCCGCGAAGTACACCGTGCGCACCGAGCTGGACGAGAAGATCCCGGTGGTCGCGCCGCCGCCGGGCAGCGATGTCTACATGCTGGCGCGGCTGTGGGCTTTCTGGCCGATCCTCGAGCTGGAGGAGGGCAAGAGCTACCGCCTGCACCTGAGCGCGATGGACTACAACCACGGCTTCTCGCTGCAGCCGGCCAACATCAACATCCAGATGGTGCCGGGCTTCGAGCACGTGGTCACCGTCACGCCCAACCAGACCGGCACCTACTCGGTGGTGTGCAACGAGTACTGCGGCATCAACCATCACACGATGGTTGGCCGCATCTATGTCAAGTAGGAGACGCTGACCATGGGCCAAGCCACGACCTACCGCACCTGCCCGCGCTCGGGCCTGCAGTTCGAAGCCAGCGCCGAGAAGCTGATGATCGCCAACGCCGTCACGGCGGTGGTGTTCCTGCTCATCGGCGGCATCCTCGCCGTCGGCGTGGTGCTGACGCGCTGGCCGGCCATCCACTGGCTGGAGGCCGACACCTTCTACCAGGTGCTCACCGCACACGGCATCGACATGCTGATCTTCTGGATCATCTTCTTCGAGATCGCGGTGCTGTACTTCGCGGCGTCGACGTTGCTGCGCTGTCGCATCGCCACGCCCAACATCGCCTGGGCCGCCTTTGCGCTGATGCTCATCGGCGCGGTCATGAACAACGTCGCCGTGTACCAGGGCGGCTCGAGCGTGATGATGACGTCGTACGTGCCGATGATGGCCGCGCCGTCGTTCTACGCCGGGCTGATCCTGTTCGCGGTGGGCGCGCTGATCGCCTGCTTCGTCTTCTTCGGCACGCTGGTGGTGGCCAAGCGCGACAAGACCTACCAGGGCTCGGTGCCGCTGGTCACCTTCGGCGCCATCACCGCGGCCATCATCGCCGTCTTCACCATCGCCTCGGGCGCGATCATCCTGATCCCGACCTTCCTGCTGTCGGTGGGCTGGATCAGCGCGGTCGATCCGCTGATGTACCGCACCATCTGGTGGGCCTTCGGCCACTCGTCGCAGCAGATCAACGTGGCCGCGCACATCTCGGTGTGGTACCTGGTGGCGGCCATCGCCTTCGGCGCCAAGCCGATGAGCGAGCGCGTCAGCCGCACCGCCTTCCTGCTCTACATCCTGTTCCTGCAACTGGCCAGCGCGCACCACCTGCTGGCCGACCCGGGCCTTTCCACCGGCTGGAAGATCGTCAACACCAGCTACTTCATGTACTTCGCGGTGCTGGCCTCGATGATCCACGGCCTGACGATTCCCGGCGCGATGGAAGTCGCGCAGCGCGGCAAAGGCTTCACCAAGGGCCTGTTCGAATGGCTGCGCAAGGCACCGTGGAGCAACCCCACCTTCTCGGGCGTCTTCATTTCGATCATCGGCTTCGGTTTCCTCGGCGGCATCTCGGGCGTGATGATGGGCACCGAGCAGCTGAACATGATCATCCACAACACCATCTATGTGCCGGGGCACTTCCACGCCACGGTGGTGGTCGGCACCACGCTGACCTTCATGGCGCTGACCTACCTGCTGATCCCGGTGCTGTTCCGCCGCGAAATGATCGCGCCCAAACTGGCGATGTGGCAGCCCTACCTGTTCGGCTTCTCGATGTATTTCTTCTGCCTGGTGATGATGGGCGCGGGCACGCTGGGCGTGTCGCGTCGGCACTGGGACATGGCCTTCCAGGGTGCGGCGCTGGCCTATGAATGGCCCGGTGCGGCCTACCTGATGATGGGCCTGGTGGGCATCGGCGGCTTGGCGGCGATCGTCGGCGGCGGCATCTACATCTACGTCACCGTCGGTTCGCTGCTGTGGGGCAAGAAGCTCGAATCCGGCGCGCAGAGCCCGAAGTTCACACCGATCCCGCGCAGCGCGCCCACGATGGTGGCGCAGACGCACGGCTCGGCTGGCTTCGCCGCCCCCGGCACCTTCGCGCTGGCGATGGTGTTCCTGACTGCCTTCGTGCTGTATTACTTCATCAACTGGAAGTACCTGTCCACGCTGTGGGGCTTGAGCTGAGTCGCGCGCACCCGCACTGCAGTTGTCGTCAAGGAGCACGCCGATGAATACCACCGTATTGCAGGTCACCGATCGCCCCGCCACCGGCTTACTGCGCACGGTGCTCGGTGTCTTCAAGATGCGCATCGGCGTGCTCATCATGATCACCGCGCTCGGCGGCATGGCCATTGCCAATGGGCCGGCTCTGAGCCTGGCGCAGGTGCTGGTGCTGGCGCTGTCGGTGCTGGTGGCGTCGGCCAGCGCGGGCGCCTTCAACCAGTACATCGAAGCCGACAGCGACCGCCTGATGGTGCGCACACGGCGCCGCGCCTTTGCCAGTGGGGCGCTCAAAGCCACGCCGCTGTGGCTGCTGGTCATCGGCGGGCTGCTCGCCGGCGCGGTGGGTGCGGCCGCCGTCGTGCTGAATGTCACCTCGGCACTGTTCATCTTTCTCGGTGCCTTCTTCTACGCCGTGGTCTACACGCTGTGGCTGAAGCGGCGCAGCTGGCTGAACATCGTCATCGGCGGGCTGTCCGGCAGTTTCGCGGTGCTGGCCGGGGCTGCGGCGGTTGACCCCGGCTTGGGCCCGCTGCCGTGGCTGCTGGCGCTGGTGCTGTTCCTGTGGACACCACCGCACTTCTGGAGCCTGGCCATCGCCAACCACACCGACTACGCCGCGGCCGGCGTGCCGATGCTACCGGTGGTGGTGGGGCCCGAACGCGCCGCGCGCATCGTCTACGCGAACACGGTGCTGCTGGTGGCGGTGTCGCTGCTGCCGGTGTTCTTCGGTGCCGGCTGGGTCTACGGGCTGGGCGCACTGACTGGCGGGGCGCACTTCGTGCGCAAGGCGCACGCGCTGGCACGCGCACCCAGTCGCAAGACGGCGATGGCTTCGTTCTTCGCCTCGATGGTGCAGCTCAGCATCCTGCTGGCTGCGGTGGCGGTCGATGCGGTGCTGCGCTGATCGGTCGATCGCACGACGCCTGCGCGCCACGGGCCTCGGGCTGCTGTTCGCCGCAATCATCGGCCCGGCGCTGGCTGACACCGCACCCGAAGGCAAGCTGCCCACGCTCGACGAGCGCAGCGCGCTGCGCGCCGGCGACGCCGTGGTCGGCACGCTCGTGCCCGAGTACACGCTGCTCGACCGCCAGGGGCGGCCGGTGCGCCTGTCCAGCTACCGCGGCAAGCCGCTGCTGGTGAGCTTCATCTACACCGGCTGCTTCCAGGTCTGCCCGGCCAGCACACGCGCGCTGCACGAGGCGGTGAAGGGCCTGGACAAGCTGCTGGCGCCGAACCAGTTCAACGTCATCAGCATCGGCTTCAACCAGCCCTTCGATTCGCCGGCGGCGATGCGCGCCTTCTCGGCGCAGCACGGCATCGACTACGCGAACTGGGAATTCCTCAGCCCGCCGCAGGCGATCGTCGAAGCGCTGGCGCGCGATTTCGGCTTCAGCTTCGTGGCCACGCCCGCCGGCTTCGAGCATGTGCTTGGCGTCACGCTGCTCGACGCGCAGGGTCGCATCCACACCCAGGTGTATGGCGACCGCATGAACGCGCAGCGCATCGGCGAACCGCTGCGCCAACTGTTGACCCAAGGGGCCTTGCCACCGCGCCTGCAGCTCAGCGACGTGATCGAACGCGTGCGCATCCTGTGCACCGTGTACGACCCCGAAACCGGCCAGTACCGCTACGACTACGCGCTGATCTTCGAGATCGTCGGCGGGCTGTTGTTCTTCCTCAGCGTGGCGGCGTATTTCGGCCTGGAATGGCGCAACCGCCGGCGTGCGCGCCAACCGCTTGCCACCGCGCCAGTGGCCGCCGGCGAGCTCTCGCGCTGATGACGCAGCGCAGCGACCATGCGGCACCTGGGCAGGATTCGGCAGAGCGGCCTGGCCGGCTGGCAGCGCATCGAGCGCCTCTTCGACGCGGCCTTCGGCTCAGGCCTGAACCCGCTGCGCCACCTGGGCTCGCTGGGCTTCCTGTGCTTCTGGCTGCTGGCCACAAGCGGCATCTACCTGTATGCCGTGATCGACACCTCGGCCGAGGGGGCGTACCGCTCGATCGAGCGTTTGGCGCATGTGCCGTGGTACGCCGCAGGCTGGCTGCGCAGCCTGCACCGCTATGCGGCAGATGCCTTCGTCCTGCTCATGGCCTTGCACCTGGCGCGCGAATGGCTGCATGGCCACTACCAGGGCATCCGCCGCTTCTCCTGGCTGACAGGGGTGCCGTTGATCGTGTTCGCGTTCGTCAGCGCGATCGGCGGCTTCTGGCTCAACTGGGACCAGCTCGGACAGTTCTCGGCGGTGGCCACCGCCGAACTGCTGGACGCGCTGCCACTGCTGGCGGCGCCGCTGGCGCGCAATTTCCTCACGGTCGGGGCGGTCGGCGATCGTCTGTTCTCGCTCTTCGTCTTCGTGCACCTGGGCGTGGCACTGATGACGATCTTCGCCCTGTGGTTCCATGTGCAGCGGCTCACCCGGGCGGCGGTGTTCCCGCCGCGGCCGCTGGCACTGACCACCTTCGGCGTGCTCTTCGTGCTGGCGCTCGGCGCGCCGATCACCAGCCACCCGCCGGCCGATGCCGGCACCGTGCCGGCGGCGCTGGCGCTGGATTGGATCCTGCTGTTCCTGCACCCGCTGATGTACGCCAGCTCGGCCGGCGCGGTCTGGTGGGGCCTGACGGCCAGCTTGCTGCTGCTGCTGGCCTTGCCCTTCCTGCCGCAGCCTGCGCGTGCGCTGGTGGCTCGCGTGGACGCCGACAACTGCAACGGTTGCCGGCGTTGCTTTGCCGATTGCCCCTACGCCGCGGTGACGATGGTGCCGCACCCGAATGTCGGCAAGACGGGCAAGCTCGGCAAGGAGCTGGCGCGCGTCGATGCCGACCTGTGCATCGGCTGCGGCATCTGCGCGGGTGCCTGCCCGTCATCGACGCCGTTTCGCAGTGCGGCGGACCTCGTGACCGGCATCGACATGCCGCAGCTGACGGTGGGCACGCTGCGCCGGCGCCTGCAGCAGGGCCTGGGTGCGCTGCAGGCGGAGCGCCCGATCGTGGTCTTCGGCTGTGACCGCGGCGCGCGCGTCGAGCGCCTGGCCGGCGCCGATGTCGCCGCCTTCAGCCTGATCTGCACCGGCATGCTGCCGCCGTCCTTCGTCGACTACGCGCTGCGTGATGGCGCGGCCGGTGTGCTGGTCAGCGGCTGCGCCGAAGGCGCCTGCGAGTTCCGCCTGGGCCAGCGCTGGGCCGCCGAGCGCCTGCAAGGCCGGCGCGAACCGCACCTGCGCGCGCTGGACGCGCCCGAACGGCTGGCGGTGGCCTGGGTGGATGCGGCCGATGCGCAATCGCTGGGCGCCGCGCTGGAGCGGTTGCGCCAGCGCCTGCGCTTGCTGCCGATCGAAGGCCCGGCGCTGCCGGCTGGTCATGGCTGACGCGCACGCCGCCACGACTACGGCACGGCCCGTCAGCGCGGCGGCCTGGGTTGGCCAGGCCTTGCTGTATGGGCTGTTCGCACTCTTCATCGGCGTCTTCTCGCGCTGGCCCACCTACCAGCACCTGGGCCCTGACCAGGCGCTGATCAAGCTCAGTTTCACGCACACCGGCAAGCCGGTCGGCGACTGCCGGCCGTTGAGCGCGGACGAGCTCGCCAGGTTGCCGCCGAACATGCGCGCGCCGATGAAATGCCCGCGCGAGCGTTCGCCGGTGACGGTGGAAGTCGACATCGGCGGCGTGCCGGCGTTGCGCCGCGTGGTCGCGCCCTCGGGCCTGTCGCGCGACGGCGCGTCGGCGGTCTACCAGCGACTGCAGGTGGCGGCCGGCGCACAACGCATTGCCGTGCGCCTTAACGACGACGCGCGCCAGGCCGGCTTCACGCACCAGCGCGAAGCCACCGTGACGCTGGCGCCGGCGCAGATCCTGGTCATCGATTTCGACGCCGAGCGAGGCGGCATCACGCTGCGATGAGACCGGCCCGAACCTGCCTTCCTCAGGGCCCGCGGCAGGCGGGCCCGCTGGAGCCATCAACATGAACACTTTGGTCAACCCAGTGCCGCTCGCGCCCCATCGTTTCGGTGCGCTGGCCCCGGCCCACGACTACGCATTGCCCGTGCCCGACGAGGCGCAGCGCGCGCTGGCCCGCGGCTGGTTGTGGCTCGGGTTGCTGGCGCTGGTCGGTTCCGGCGTGTTCTCGATCCTGCTGGTGCTGGCGCGCACGCCCGGCGTGAACCAGTGGCTGCCGGTGACTGATTTCTTCCGCGTCGCGCTGGTGGTGCATGTCGACCTGTCGGTGGGGGTCTGGTTTGCGGCCATGGCCGGCATGCTGTGGAGCCTGAACGCCACACCGCGCGCTGAAGCCTGGAGCTGGGCTGCCCTCGGACTGTGCGGCGGCGGCACGCTGCTGATGGCGCTGGGCGCCTTCATTGCCCCCGGCACGCCGATCATGGCCAACTACATCCCGGTGCTCGAAGGGCCGATGTTCATGGCCGGCCTGGTGGCCTTCGCGGCCGGCTTTGCGCTGCAGGTGTTGCGCGCGCTGATTTCTGCACCGCGCCTGGGCGGTGCGTTCGGCGGTGCCGATGCGCTGCGCTTCGGTCTGAACGCCAGCGCGGTGTCGGCGGCCGTGGCGCTGCTGGCCTTCGCCTGGTCGCTGGCGGTGGTGCCCACCGCACTGGCCGACAAGGCCTATTACGAGATCGCGTTCTGGGGCGGCGGCCATGCGCTGCAGTTCACCTGGACGCTGCTCATGCTGGTCGGCTGGCTGTGGCTGGCGCAGGCCTGCGGCGCGCGTGTGCCGCTAAGTCCCCGTGTGGCGCTGTTGATGTTCGCGCTGGCACTGGCCAGCGTCTTCGTCACGCCCTACGCCTATCTGGCGCACGACGTGGCCACCGTCGAGCACCGCAACCTGCACACCTGGGCTATGCGCTTCGGCGGCGGCGTGGCCATCTTCCCGGTGGCGCTGGCGGTGCTGGTGTCGCTGTGGCCGCTGCGCGGCATCGAGGCGTCGCGCCGGCCCTTGCGTGCGGCGCTGGTGTCGTCGATGGCGCTGTTTGCGGCCGGCGGTGTGATCGGGTTGCTGATCGGCGGCAACAACGTCAAGATCCCGGCGCACTACCACGGCTGCATCGTCGGCGTGACGCTGGCGCTGATGGGCCTGGTCTACCACCTGCTGCCGCGCTTAAGTTACGGCACGCCGCAGGGCCGGCTGGCCGTGGCACAACCCTATCTGTACGGCGCCGGCCAGTCGCTGCACATCGTCGGCCTGGTCTGGTCGGGCGGCTACGGCGTGCAGCGCAAGGTGGCCGGCAGCGAGCAGGTGCTGCGCAGCACCGCCGAAGTGGCCGGCATGGGGCTGATGGGGCTGGGCGGGCTGCTGGCCATCGTCGGCGGCCTGTTGTTCGTGGTCGTGGTCGTGCGCGCGCTGCGACAGGGGGGAGTTCCAGTGAGCCTGGAGGCGAGCGCACAGGCGGGCGCTCCGACGAGCGCACAGGCGGGCGCACTGGCGGGCGCACAGACGGGCGCACAGACGGGCGCACAGACGGGCGTGCAGGCGCCGTCATGATCGTTGCGCTGCAGCGGCTGTTGCGCTGGCTGTTCATGCGCGCCGAGGCGCTGTTCAACCGCGCCTTTGGCGACCGCCTGAATCCGCTGTACCACCTGGGCGCGATCAGCTTCTTCCTGTTCTGGATCGTCTGCGGCACCGGCCTGGTGCTGTTCGCGTTCTTCGATACCAGCGTCACAGGCGCCTACCGTTCGGTCGAGATGGTGACGCACGCGCCGTGGCTTGCGGGCGGCGTGCTGCGCAGCGTGCACCGCTATGCGTCGGATGCGATGGTGGTGACGATGCTGATCCACATGCTGCGCTACTTCGCCTTCGACCGGCTGCGCGGCTTTCGCTGGTTCTCGTGGGTCACCGGCGTGGCGCTGATCTGGCTGGTCTACGTGGCGGGCGTCAACGGCTACATGCTGCCCTGGGACCAGCTGGCGCAGTTCGTCATCACCGCCAGCTTCGAGTGGCTGGACTGGCTGCCCAGCTTCGGCGGCGCGTTGATGCGCAACTTCATCTACCCGGCCAGCGTCAGCGACCGCTTTTTCTCGCTGCTGGTGTTCATCCACATCGGCGTGCCGCTGCTCACGCTGCTGCTGATGTGGGTGCACGTGCAGCGCGTGCCCAAGGCGAGCACGCAGCCGCCGGGGCCCATCGCCATCAGCGTGAGCGTGACGCTGATCGCGCTGTCGCTGGTGCTGCCGGTGGCCAGCCAGGGCGGCCCCGCGCAGCTCGATGTGTCGCCGACGACGCTGCAGCTCGACTGGTTCCTACTGCCGCTGTTGCCGCTGATCGACGCCTGGCCGCTGGGCTGGGTGTGGGCGCTGATGGGCGGCGCGACCGCGCTGTTGCTGGCCCTGCCTTGGCTGCGCTGGCGGCGCGGCGGCGCGAAGGCGCGCCCGCTGCACCTGACGGTGCACCCGGGCGCCGTGCCGGTGCCGGTGCGCAACGGCGAGACGCTGCTTGAAGCCGGGCTGCGCGCCGACCTGCCGCTGCGCTACGACTGCCGCGCCGGCGGTTGTGGCCTGTGCCTGTGCACGGTGCTCAACGGCCGGGTCGAACACGGCGACTACCAGCCCGCCGTGCTGACCGAGGCCATGCGCGCGCGCGGCCAGGCGCTGATGTGCTGTGCCGTGCCGCTGGAAGACCTGGAGATCGAGGTCGAATCACTGGCGCCGGCACGCGCCAGCACCGTGCGCCAGCTGTCGGCCCGCGTCGTGCGCATGGAGTCGCTGTCTGCCGACGTGAAGCGCCTCCTGCTGGCGCTGCCCGAGGGCGAGCGCCTGCCCTTCGAGGCCGGCCAGTACCTGAACATCCTGCTCGACGACGGCCAGCGGCGCGCCTTCTCCTTCGCCAACCCGCCGCACGACAACGCCTTCATCGAATTGCATGTGCGCTTGATTCCTGGCGGCCGCTTCACCACGCATGTCTTCACCGGCATGAAAGTCGGCGACACGCTGCGCCTGGAAGGCCCGCTCGGCCGCTTCACGCTGCATGAGGGTGAGCGGCCGATCCTCTTTGTCGCCGGCGCCACCGGCTTCGCGCCGATCAAGAGCATCGTCGAGGACGCGTTTCACAAGGGCATCCACCGGCCGATGCGCCTGTACTGGGGCGTGCGCCACCGCGACGACCTGTACCAGCTCGAGCTGGCCGAGCGCTGGCAGCGCGAGCACGATCACTTCAGCGTCGTGCCGGTGCTGTCCGACGGCGCGCCGGGCGACGGCTGGAGCGGCCGGCGCGGGCTGGTGCACGAGGCCATGCTCGAGGACTTCCCCGACCTGAGCGGCCACGAGGTCTATGCCTGCGGTTCGGTGAAGATGGTCGAGACAGCGATACCCGCCTTCCTGGCGCAGGGCCTGGGCGAATCGTTCTGCTTCTCCGACGCCTTCACGCCCTCGGGTGCGACAGCGGCGCGCGCGCCACCGGGTCAGGGTGCGTGAAAAGGACGCCTGATCAAGGCGCCTGATAGCTGGCCAGGCGCTTCGGGTCGAGGATGTGCACGTCGCGCTTGTCGATGCGCACCAGGCCGGCCGTCTCCAGCTCGTGCAGCACGCGCGAGAAGTATTCCGGCGTCAGTGACAGGCGCGAGGCGATCGTCGCCTTGCTCACCGGCAAGGTCACGGTGAAGGCCTCGTTGGAGTTGCTGTCGTCGTCGGCCATGTCGCGCAGCAGGTAGCCGATGATGCGCTGCGCGCCGCTGTGCAGCGCGTAGGCCTGGACATCGTGCACCAGCCCGTGCAGCCGGCGCGAGATGCCCGCCAGCATGCGCAGCGCAAAGCGCGCATCGCGGCCGATCTCGTCGAGCACGGCCTGCTTGCCGATGGACAGCACCAGCGAATCGGCCAGGGCCTGCGCGTTGACGATGTAGGGCTGGCCGGTGAACATCAGCGCCTCGGCAAAGCTGCGCCCCGGGCCGACGATCTCGATGACCTTCTCCTGGCCGGCCTGCGACACCACAAAGAGCTTGACCTGGCCGGTCACCGTGACGTGAAAGGCCTCACAGGGGTCGCCGACGCGGAACACCATGTCACCGCGGCCCAGCCGGGCCAGGCTGCAACCTTCGGCCAGACGACTCAGTTCGTCGCCGCTCATTTCCTGGAACAGCGGCTGCACCGACAAGTAGCGTGCAAGGTCGAAGCCGCTGGCGCGCGATCGGGTGTCCATGGCGTCGGTGGGTTTGGTGATGCGACATTCTCGCCCACTTGCGCCACGACTGCGCCGGCCCCCGCAAGGCGCTCCTGCATCGGCCAACGCGTGCATCCTTCAACTGGATCAAGGCGCCGCTTGCGGGGTGTCGATAGCCTTCGAATCCTGTCTCCCCCAACTTTTTGATCTGACCATGGCCACTGAGTGCAGAGCCAGCGCATGCTGGCGCCGGCGCCTCGGGGTGTTGCTCCGCAGTCAGGGCAGCGGAGCGTTGAGATGACGGCCGTGAACGATGACGATGTGCGCAATGCGCTGAGCCGGGTGATGGACCCCGAAGCCGGCATGAACATCGTCGACCTGGGGCTGGTGTACGGCATCGATGTCTCGCCACAGGGCGTGCAGGTGCTTCTCACGATGACCAGCGCCGCCTGCCCGATGGCCGAAATGATCGTCGACGACGTGCATGAGCAACTGGCGGCGGCGCTGCCTGCGGATACACCGGTGGAGGTCGAGCTGGTGTGGGAACCGCCGTGGACGCCCGAGCGCATGAGCGAGGTGGCGCGCTCGATGTTCGGCTGGCAGCCGGTGCGATGAGCGCCGCCGGGCCGCTCCCAAGGCGCTCGCTCCCCCTCGGGGGGAAGGCGCGCAGCGCCCAGGGGGCGTAATGAGCGTGCCGGGTCGTCCAGCGCCGCGGCGGCCGGCGCTAGAGCGGCTGCCCCTGCTGTTGCTAGGCTTCGTGGCCTTGGCCGTCGGCACCGGCGCAGGGCTGGCGCGGCTGGCCTGGCCGATGCCGGGCGCCATCGCGCAGGCAGCAGCCTGGCACGGCCCGCTGATGGTGTGCGGCTTCTTCGGCGTGGTGATCTCGCTCGAGCGTGCCGTGGCGGTAGGCCGATTGTGGGCCTATGCCGCCCCCTTGCTCACCGGCCTGGGCACAGCGCTGGTCTTGCACGGCGGTACCGGCTGGGCACCTTATTTCTACCTGGCCGGCAGCCTCGTGCTGCTGCTGGCCACGCTGTCGGTGCTGAAGCGCCAGCGCGAGAACTTCGTCGTCATGCTGGCGGTGGCGGCCGCATGCTGGAGCGTCGGCACCGCGCTGTGGGTCAGCGGTGCGGCGGTGCACGAGGTGGTGATCTGGTGGCTCGGTTTCCTGGTGCTGACCATCGCCGGCGAGCGCCTGGAGCTGTCGCGCTTCATGCCGCCGTCGGCCACGGCGCTGCGCTGGTTCGCGCTCATCACGGCGCTGCTGCTGCTGGCACTGGCGGACTCGCTGGTCGCCCTGTGGCAGTCTGCGCCGGCCACGAACTGGGCGGTGCAGGCCTTCGGTGTCGGCCTGCTGGCACTGGCCGCCTGGCTGGCGCGCTGCGACATTGCGCGGCGCACCGTGCGTCAGCGCGGACTCACGCGCTACATCGCGCTGTGCCTGCTTTCGGGTTACGGCTGGCTGGCGCTGGGCGGTGCCGTCATGGCCGTCGCCGGGTTGCAGCCGGGCCAACCGTCCTACGACGCAGCGCTGCATGCGCTGCTGCTCGGCTTTGTCTTCTCGATGGTCTTCGGCCACGCGCCGATCGTCTTTCCGGCGGTGCTGCGCGTGAGTTTGCCCTACCACCCGGTGTTCTATGCACCGCTGGTGTTGTTGCATGCCTCGCTCGCGCTGCGCCTGCTGGGGGACGCCAGCGGGTCCTTCGCGCTGGCGCAATGGGGCGCAATGGGTTCGGCGCTGGCGCTGGCGAGTTTCATCGTCGTGATGGCCAGCACAGTGCTGCGCTCGCGGCTAACCCGGCCATCACGACCGGCGAAAACCTAAGCCACTCGAGCTCCGGCGAGATCGCCCGTTGGGCCGCCTTTGGGCACAGGCAGCTTGAGCTTCCGGCGTCTCCAGGGTCAGGCCAATGACCGGAGTGCGCTTGCTGCCGTAATGAACGCGCGTCGCGTCAAGACAGGCCATGCGCGGTGGCGGCCACCGCCGCCTGCACGCGCGAACTCAGCCCCAGCTTGCGCAGCACATGCTGCACATGGATCTTCACCGTGGTCTCGGCGATGCCGAGATCGCGCGCGATCTCCTTGTTGCTGGCGCCGCGCGCGATGCCGCGCAGGATGTCGCGCTCACGCGGCGAGAGTTGCTCCATCGGCGAGGCTGGCGCGGGTAGTTCGGCGTCGGCCGCCGGTGCGGCGGCGCCGCGGTAGGCGGCCACAAGCTTGCCGGTCATTTCCTCGGCCACCACGCTGGCGCCGCGCATCGCGCGGTGAATGGCCGTGACCAACGCATCGCCCTCGATGGTTTTCAGCAGGTAGCCGCAAGCGCCGCCGCGCAGCGCGGCGGCCAGATCGGCCTCGTCCTCGCTGACGGTGAGCATCATGATGCGCGCCGCCGGCGCGGCCTGGCGCAGCGCGGGCAGGGCATCGACACCGTTCACGCCAGGCAGGTGGTTGTCGAGCAGGATCAGGTCGGGTTGCAGCTCGGCGGCGCGGCGCTGTGCCTGGCCGGCATCGGCCGCATCGCCCACCACCGCCAGCGACGCGTCACGCGCCAGCAGTGCGGTCAGGCCCCGCCGGAACAAGGTGTGGTCGTCCACCACCAGGATGCGCACCGGCGCGGTGTCGATGGCGTCGCTCACTGGTGCACCCTACGGCCTGCGGCCGGCCCCGCCAAGCGGGAATGAGCCCCTTCGGCCGGCTTGGCGGGGCTCATGCCGTCACGGCCTCGGGCTCGGCGGCCGGCACGGCTGCGGCAGGAAGCAGCTCCAGCACCACCGAGCTGCCGTGGCCGGGCGTCGAGATCACCTCCAGCGTGGCGCCGATGCGCTCGGCCCGCTCGGCC
>DASQFA010000380.1:0-2186 GCA_035633375.1 Rubrivivax sp. | reverse complement strand
ATCCCGATTGGGTGCGATGTTCCAGTAGTAGGGCACACCCAGCTCGATGCCGCTGCCGGTGGTGAAGTCCAGGATCGGGGGCAACCAGCCGGACTTACGCTGGTCGCTCAGCGGAAAGCTCAAGCTCGGCAGCGACAGGATGGGCACGTCGAAGAAACGCAGCACCGCGCCTTCGGCCACACCCACGCTGGCGTCGAGGTCCAGATCGAGCTGGCGTGCGCTGAGCACCCAATCCGGGTTCTGCGCGCTCTCGCGCTGGCAACTGGTGTAGTTGCCGTTGATGACACGCGCCAGCCCGGGGCCCAGCAGGTCGATGCGGTCGGCCTGCCCGCCCGCACCGGTCGGGGCCAGCTGATACCGCGGCTGCATCACGAAGCCCTGCATGCGCTGCACCCTGAGCTGCATTTCGGGACCACTGAAGGTCGATCCTTCGAAGCTGATGCGCACGTTTCCCCGGGCCACGGCCAGGTCCTCGGCCTGGTCGTAACGCAGCTGGTCGGCCCGAATGACGACGCCCGCCTGTCGCATCTCGACACGCCCCTGGGCCTGCAACTCGACGTTCGGTTGTCCGCTCAGTTCATCGGCCCGCAAATACAGGGGCGATCGGCTGCGTGCCGCCTCGCCCGAGGGTGCGGGCTTCAAGCGCGCGCTGGGTGCCAGGACGGGCCACTCGCCCTGAGCCTGGGCTGGCTGTGTCAGCATCAGGCATGCCAGCGCCACCGGCAACGCAAGGCGCGGTCGCGAAGGGGCGGGTGTGGACGCGAAGGAGGGCAAAGGCACTGGCTGCGTCACTTGAGCAGGCCCGACTTGTCGCGCGCCGGCGCTGCATCGAACGACCGATTTGTAGAATTCATTATCCAACGAGAGCGCTCCAGCAGCGTCTGCCGCCATGTCCAGCCCGTCCCCGATGCCAAATGCGCCGATCCCCTGGGCCGACGCGCCACGGCACGCCGCCTTCATGCGCTGGATCGAATCGATCGCCGCCACGCACGGCCTGCGCCTGCACACCCTGGCGCCAGCCTCCAGCGACGCGAGCTTCAGGCGCTACCTGCGCGTCGAATCATCCGCCGGCAGCTGCATCGCCATGGACGCGCCCCCGCCACAGGAGGACGTGCGGCCCTTCGTGCACGTGGCGCATCTGATCCGGCAGGCCGGGTTGAATGGGCCGCAGGTGCTTGAAAGTGACCCGGCCCAGGGCTTCCTGCTACTCAGTGACCTGGGCCATACGCTGTACCTGGGCGCGCTGCAAGCCGCCAATGCCGCACAGGCCGATGCCTTAATGCGCGATGCCATCGGCGCGCTGGTGCGCTGGCAGCTGCAGGTGCCCGCGCAGAGCTTGCCGCCCTATGACGAGGCGCTGCTGGCGCGCGAGCTTGCGCTGTTTCCGCAGTGGTGCGTGCAGCGCGAGTTCGGCCTGAGCTGGAGCGATGCCGAGACGGCGCACTGGCAAAAGGTGTGCCGTGTGCTCATCGACAGCGCGCTGGCGCAGCCACAACTGGCTGTGCACCGCGACTGGATGCCGCGCAACCTGATGGTGGCCGCGCCCAACCCCGGCATCCTTGACTTCCAGGACGCGGTGCGCGGCCCCGTCACCTACGACATGGCCTCGCTGCTGCGCGATGCCTTCATCTCCTGGGACGAAGAGCGCGAGATCGACTGGGCCGCACGCTACTGGAGCGAGGCGCGGCGTGCCGGCGTGCCGCTCGGCGAGGTGCTGGGCAGCGACTTTGGCGAGTTCTGGCGCGCCCTCGAATGGATGGGGCTGCAGCGCCATCTCAAGGTGCTGGGCATCTTCTGCCGCCTGAAGCACCGCGACGGCAAACCGGCCTATGCCGAAGACCTGCCGCGCTTCTTTGCCTATGCCACGAAGGTGGCAACGCGCTATGCGCCACTGCGCCCGCTGCTGGCGTTGCTCGAGCCACTCAGCGGCATGCGCGCGACGACCGCCTACTCGATGCGCTGATGCCTCTCTGCCGCAATCTCATCGGAGCCACAGGCAGTTTACGGCGCAAAGCGGCTGTCCACGAGAGTCCGCTATCTCGCTCGAAGGTCGGCGCGTCGCGCCGGGCGGCACCCGCCAGGGGCTCATGCTGCGGCGGTCGGCCCTTCGGTCCGACTGCACTGCGGTACTCGCCCCGGGGTCGTGCCGCATAACTCGCTACGCGCTTGCGCGCTGCGCTCAAACA
>DASQFA010000379.1:0-1952 GCA_035633375.1 Rubrivivax sp. | reverse complement strand
GATGCCCAGCAGCAGGAACAGGCCGAGCAGGCGTATCCAGGTGCTCATTGCTTGGCGGCCGCTGCCGGCAGCGTGGCTTCGATGACCACCTCGTAGCCGCTGCGCAAGGCCTTGTAGTTCGCGGCCAGCGAGGCCGTGCGGCGCTCGTTCTCCCACTCGCGTGCGACGGCTGCGCGCACCTCGGCCAGTGGCGGGGTGAGTGCCGGTGTGCGCGCCGTCACACGCACCAGATGCTGGCCAAAGGCCGAAGGCACCGGGCCGGCCCAGGTGTCGAGTGGCAGCTTCTCGAGCTCAGCCGCGAACTCGCGGCCGAAGTCGCGCGCCGCCAGGTCGAGCGGCGCTTTCTGGGCGCTCAGCGGCAGCATGGTCGGCTGCCCGAGCCGCGCCGGGTTGCTGCCGCGTTGTGCGGCTGCGCGCGCCGCCTCCACCTGTGCGGCCGGTGTCGCGGCGGCGAAGTAGATCTGCTCGAAGCTGACCGTGCCCGGCCGGGTGAAGCGCTCGGCGTTCTTATCCAGATAGGCGGCAAGGTCGGTGTCGGTGGGTGCGTCGCGCGCAAGTTGCTCCTCGGCGATCACCTCGAGCTTCTGCCGCACGCGCCGCTTGATGACCGGGTCGTCGCGGTCGAGTCCCAGCGCCACACCTTCGCGGTAGAGGATCTCGTCGCGCACGTAGGCGTCCACAAGCCTGGCCAGTTCCTGCTCGGTCGGTGGCCGGCTCCAGCGCGTGCGGTACTCGAGTGCCATGCCGTCGACCATCGGCTGCGTGACCACGATGCGGGCGCCGGACTTGTCAGCCGGCGCCAGCCAGCCATAGGCCGCGAACAGCAGCAGGCCGATCAGCAGGAAGTGCAGGACCGGTTCCTTCAACAGCGACTTGAGTCTCAAACCAGGCTCCACACAAGAAAACGCGGCAGGGCACCAGGCCCTGCCGCGGCAGTCGATCAGCGGGAGTCAACTCGGCGTGTACCAGATCGGTGAACTCCAGGCGCGCTCCTGCAGCGTCGCCGGCACCTTGGTCAGTGGCGCCATCTGCTGCCGCACCGCGTCATAGGTGTTCCAGCGCGGGGTCGGAACCTCGAGCACGCGGGCATAGTAGAAGGCGCGCTCGCCTGGCTTGAAGTCGGGATCGGTCCAGCCGGTGGCGAGTTGCGCCGCGCCGATGGCGTCGGAGGTGGTCGCGGTCTTCAGATCGACCGTGTTGCCGACCGCGGGCAGCTTGCCGTCGGCGCCGATCTTGCGGTCGCCCGACCAGGCCACGTCATAGATCTTCTGTTGCTGCTTGCCCGCCGAGTCGAGCCAGCCCTTGACGATCTGGATGCGGTCGAGGTTGCCGCTCTTCGGGTCCTTGAGCGCCATTACCAGGAAGGTCGGCGCCTTGCCGGCGCCGGGCTTCAGGTCGCCACCCATCGGCACGCCCTTGGCATAGGCAAGCTTGACGAAGTCGGGCTTCTTCACATCATCGACCGCAAGATCGAAGCTGCCGAAAAAACGCAGCTTCATCATCGGACCCGAGGTGGCAAAGGTTTCCTTGCGCTGCATCGCATCCCAGATCGCCTCGCGCGTGTTCTGCGGTGCCCACACTCCCGCCAGGCCGCCCGAGCTGAACTCCTGGATCTGCTGGATCTGGCCCGCCGGCGCACCCGGCACACCGGTCAGGCGTTCCTTGGCATTGTTCTCGAAGGCGAACTTGCCGGTGTAGTTGAACTCTTCGTGGCTGGCCGCGGCATTGTGCGTGTCGGTGTCGCCGATGAAGCCGTACTTGAACGGGTTGCCGGCGCCGGCGGCCGCCTGGCTCATGCCATCGAGCAACGCCTGGCGGGCGAAGCTGCCCTTGCGGTGCGTCGGCCGCTGGTAGTCCGCCGACAGCGTGTAGTCCCACAGCTCGAAGCCGGCGAACTCGTCGGTCGGCGACAGCGAAGGCTCGGTTTCAGAGGTGCCCTTGATCTGGGTGAT
>DASQFA010000378.1:0-5823 GCA_035633375.1 Rubrivivax sp. | reverse complement strand
GGCCTCGGCGATCGAATACTGCGCCAGGCTGCGCGTGCGCCTTGCGATGCGCACGGATTCGGCGGCAGCGATGCGCGCACGCTCCCAATGGCCACGCCAGAGCAGCACCGCGGCGTGCCAGCCATGGATCGTGGAACCGATTTCGTGCTCATCGCCGACCAGGCACTGCAAGGCATCGGCGAAGGCCGCCTCGGCGGCGTCGAAATCGCCGCGGTCACCCAGCACCCAGGCGCGGCAGACGATGGTGAACGCGGTCAGCGCGTCGGTACGGCCGGTGCCGCGGCGCCGACCCGCGATGATTTCGTCCAGCAGCGGCAAGGCTTGCGTGTACTGCGCCGCACCCGTGAGTGCATGGCCCAGCGCAGCGGTGATCTGCACGCTCAGCCGCTGTTCGCCGGCCGCGCGGGCTTCGGCCAGCGCGCGCTCGCAGTGCTGCACCGCGTCGGGCATGTCGCCCAGGCCGTAGTGGATGTAGCCCAGCCAGTGGCGCGCCCGCGCGGCCAACGGCGCGTCGGCACAGCCCTCGGCCAGTTGCAGGGCGCGCCGCGCCATCGCCAGGTCGACGCGCGTGGCGTCATACACCGAAACCAGGCCGATGCGTTGCACGATGTCGACACGTTGGCGCACGCGCGCGGCCGTGGTCGGCAGCCTGTCCAGGGCGGCGAGCGCCGCGCGGTACTGGGCCCGGGCGCGGTCCAGCGCCGACGCGGCCAGCGCCCGGTCGCCCGCCAGTTCAGCGAAGTGCAGAGCCAGCACGCTGTCACCCCCGGCCGCGAAGTGATGCGCCAGCGACGCCTGCACATCGGCCTGCGCGCCGTCGGCATGACGGTGCAACAGCGCCGCAGCGATGCGCAGGTGCAGGTTCTGCCGCGCGGGCAGCCCGATGCCGGAATAGATGATGTCGCGCGTCAGCCCGTGCTTGAAACGCAGCGTCCCGGCCTGCGCGCCGGCGTGCAGGAAGTCCTGCTCGGCCAGCATTCCCAGCGCCGAGCTGTCGGCACCATGGCCGGTGAGCTGATCGAGCAACCACAGCGGCACGACGTTGCCGATGACGGCCGCCGCGCGAAGCAACTCGGCCTGCTCCGCCGGCAGCAACTGCAGCCGCGACTCGACCAGCCGGCTGAGGAAGCCCGCGCCGTTGTGCAGGCGATCCAGTCCCGGGCTGGCGCCGGCGTCGGACAGCTGCACCAGCGCTGCATCGCGCAGCTGCGCGTGGGTGACGGAGTGGCACAGTTCGCCGATGAACAGCGGGTTGCCGCCCGCGTGCCGGCAGATCTGTGCCACCACGAACGGATCCACAGCCCCCAGAAGCTGATGGGCCAGCGCTGCGGCCATCGCTTCGTTCAAGGGCGCGAGCGCCAGCGTGCGGTCGAAGCGCAGCGGTTCCTGCGGACCCGGAACCTGGCGTGTGGTCACCACGATCAGCAGCCGCAACGGCGGCAGGCGCCGCAACGCCATCAGCACGTGCTGCGAGGCATCGTCGGCCCAATGCCAGTCGTCGATGAGCAGCAGCACGGGCTGCTGCGCCGCCAGGCCGGCGATCCGCACGCACAGGCTGGTCGCGGCCTGCGCGATGGTGTCGGGGGCCGGTGCGTCCAGGGCACGCAATACCTGCACGAACGGCTGCATCGGCTCGGCGCCGAGTGACTCGTCGCAGTGCGCACGCAGCGTGCGCCAGCCCTGCGCCTCGGCGTCCTCGGCGAGCGCCTGGGCCAGCCGGGTCTTGCCCAGCCCCGCAGGACCGGCAATGGCGACGACACGCAGCTGGCCCCGGGCCGCCTCGGCCAGCGCCTGGCCAAGCTGCCCGAGCTCAGCGCCGCGGCCGACGGTTGCGGCCATCGTGCCCGCCGGCGCGCGCCGCTCGGCCATGCCGGATGCATCGCCGCTGACGCGCACGACATGGATCGGTTCGTCCCGGCCACGAACGGCGAGGGTCTCCGGCTCGCTGCTGCGGAAGTGTCGCGCCGACGGCCCGAGGGTCTCGACACTGACGACGATCTCGTCGGCGGCCGCACTCTCGGCAAGCCGCGCGGCAATGTTCGGCACCGAGCCCGTCAGCTCGAAGCGCCCGCATTCGATGTCGCCGCGCCGCACCAGCACCAGGCCACCGTGTACGCCCGAGTGCAAGCGCAGCACGAAGCCTGCGGGCAGCACCGCCTGCATCGTGCGCGCATGGGCGTGCAGGGCAAGCGTGGCCGACAAGGCCCGCAGCGAATCGTCCTCGCGCGTCTGCGGGTAACCGAACATCGCGAGCAAGCCGTCGCCCTGCACACGCACCACCACGCCGCCATGTCGCGGCACGATCTCATCGTAGGCGCGGCGCAGTCCCGACAACAGCGCTGCGTAGTGCTCGGCCTCCATCAGCGCGGCAAGCTGCGTCGAACGCGACAGGTCTGCAAAGACCAGGGTCACGAACCGCCGACCGGGATCGACTTCATCCGGCGGTGCCGGCGCGTGCGGCCTCGACAGCGATTCCGTAGCCTGCTGGAGGTTCTCGGCGTCGGCCTTCATGAATCCGTCCGGGCGAGTCGAAGTTGCGGTAGGCGAGTGTAGCCAGCGCTATCGGCACGATGCACTGATGCGCATCAGGCCGCAGGCCGAGGCGCGCTTACCTGCTCTACAGCAGCGGATAAGGCTGGTCGTCGGGCGTGTTCAGCGCGATCGCGCGGTAGTACTCCCAGCCGCGGCCTTCGGGGTAGCTGCCGGGATCGCGGTCGGCCAGATGGCGCACGATCTCGAAGTGGTTGATCTTGTGGTCCGCAGTCGCCATGTCGAGCCGCGCCGTGCCGCGGATATGTGACACGATCGATCGCGCGATCAGCATGTAGGCCCAGGGCGCGGCGCCGATACCGTCCAGGCCCACGCCGGGGAAGTACAGGTTTGGCGCATCCAGGCTGCGGAAGATGCAGCCGCAGCGTGCGCCGAGTTGATTGACGCTGCGGATCGACGCCAGCCGCGGGTCCTCGAAGTAGCGCAGGTCGGTGGCGTAGCCTGTGCCCCAGAGGATGAGGTCCGCATTCAGCCGGGTACCGTCCGACAGCGCGACACGCGTGCCTTCGATGGCCTCGACCGTGCCCGCATAGCGCTCGATGCGGCCGAATTGCGTCAGCATGCGCGGCCGCCCCGGAATGAGCTGGTCGTGCAGCACGTCCGGCGGGTGATCCGGCTGAATCGCCTGGATGCCGAACTTCTGGTAGCGGGCGAGCATGTCCGTGCCGATCGCGGCGTTCTGCTGCGCGGCACTCATGCCGCTGGCCTGCATCTTGGCGAAAGGCCGCACGCTGCCGGCGATGGCCTTGGGCCGCGTCGTCGGCGTGAACCAGCGCACGCCCCGGTACACCCACATCAGGCGCCCGGCGCCATGCTCCAGGCACTGGTCGATCAGGTCGAAGGCCGAGGCCCCGCCACCCACCACCATCACTTCGCGGCCGGCCAGCGCCGCGGGCGCATGCAGCGCGCTGGCATGCCACTCGCGCACGCGGCTGCCGGTGCGCCGCACGGGCGGGATCAGCGGCGTGTTGTGGCCGCCACTGGCCGCCACCAGGTGGCGAGCGCGCACCAGGCCCTGCGGCGTGTGCAGCTCCCAGGCATCGCCGACGTGGCGCGCGCGGTGCACGGGGCTGTCCAGGCGGATGCCGTCGGCCAGCGCGAAGCGGTCCACCCAGGCCTGGATGTTGTCCACGATCTGCGGCGCCAGCGGCCCGGCCAGCGGCAGATCGCCGATGGCCCAGTCGGCCGTGCTGATCTGGATGTCCTGCCAGGCCGGCAGCTCGCGCCACAGCCCGCCGATGCCGGGCCGCGCTTCGAGGGCGACCGCGTCGAGCCCGGCCTGGCGCGCGTGGTGCAGGTGGATCACGCCGGCGATGCCGGCGCCGATGATGGCAAGGTCGAGCGGGCGGTCAGCGGGCATCGTGGCTCCTGGCGAACACGGCATGTCAGCACGATCGTAGCGGCTGGCCGCGATGCGGCAGCTCTACACTGAGCGCATGCAACGCCAGACTTTCCCCCCGTTTCGGGCCTGGCATCTGCTGCTGGCGCTTGCCGCGATGGCCACGCTGCCGGCCGGGGCCGCGGCGCAGGACGCCGAATTCGCGGTGCGCTGGGATCCGCGCCAGGGCGGCCCGGCGACGCCGCAGGATGCGTTGCGCGGGCTGGGCTTGAAGGCATCGTCGCCGAGCCACTTCGAGGTGCAGTACTTCGACTTCACGCCGCCGGCCGGCCTGCCGGCGGGCTTCGATCCGATCCTGCGCAAGCGCCTGACCGCAGGCGAGGCTGAGCTGACCTTCAAGCTGCGCGGCCATGCGCCGATGCCATCGCAACCCACGCTGAAACAGTGGCCCTGCCCGCTCGGCCCGACCAAGGATCGCAAGGACGAGGCCGACATCACCTTCGTCGATGCCGGCCGGGTGCTGACGGCCTATTCGCGCAGCTGCAGCGTCGAGTCGCGCGATGCCGACATCCAGCCGCCAGCCGCGCTGCAGGCCCGGCCCAAGGGTTGCGGCAGCACGATGATGCGGCTGCGCTCGGGCAAGCTGAAGATCGAGCAATGGCAGATGGCCGACGGCAGCACGCTGATCGAGGCCTCGCGCGCGGGCCGGCACGACGAGGCCTCGATGCGCGTCTTCGAGCGCGAGGTGCTGCAGCCGCTGCTGGCGCTGCAGGTGCAGCCACTGCAGCGCAGCAAGTCGGCCATCGGCGGCGATTGCGCGCGTTGACACGGCGGCGACATCGGCACGCTGCATACTTGGCAGGCACTATCCAGACTTGGCATGACCGACCTGATCTTCATCCGCCACGGCGAGACCGACTGGAACCGGCAGCTGCGCTTCCAGGGCCATATCGACGTGCCGCTCAACCCCACCGGTCACGAGCAGGCGCAGCGGCTGGCGCAGGCGCTGGCCGACGAGCGCTTCGATCTGCTGATCAGCAGCGACCTGCAGCGCGCTCGCCAGACCGCGTGGCCGCTGCGCCATCTGCATGCCCAGCCGCTGCAGGCCCGATCGGCGCTGCGCGAGCAGTCCTTCGGCGTGCTCGAAGGCCTGGACGTGCCGGCCATCCAGGCGCGCCACCCGCAGCTGTGGGCAGCGTGGTTGCGCCACGATGCCGACTTCGCCTTGCCCGAAGGGGAAAGCACACGCCAGTTCCACTCCCGCGTCGTCAGCGCGGTGCGCGAACTGGCCACCGCCCACGGCGGCAAGACGCTGCTGCTGGTCACGCATGGCGGCGTGCTCGACATGCTGTGGCGCACGGTGCACGGGCTGCCGCTGCACGGCGCGCGCGAATGCGACATTCCCAACACCGGCATCAACCGGCTGCGCTGGCGCGGCGGCACGCTGGACATCGTGTGCTGGGCCGAAGACGCGCATCTGGCCGGGCTGCCGCCGCAGCCAGCGACGGCACCGCCGACCGAAGCGTAGCCGGACGACTGGTGAAGCGCAGGGCCAACGATCGAGAGCGCGTTTCGGCCGATCGACTGCTGACGGCGCAAGGCCGCCGAATACAAGCAGCCTTCACCGCAGAGCAGCGGAGGACGCAGAGGTCCGCAGAGAAATACAGGAAACGATTTGAATCCATTGCATTTCCTCTGCGCTCGGCGGCCTTGGCCCCGCCATGGGCGTCAGTGCGCGGCGGGAAGCTGCTCGCCCGCCTTCAGCCTGTAGACCGTGCCGCAGTATGGGCACCTGCCTTCGCCGGTGGTGGCCACGTCGAGGTACACGCGCGGGTGGTTGCTCCACAGCGGCATCTTCGGGTTCGGGCAGAAGACCACGCCCGGACCCTGCAGGTCCTTGGCGGTGACTTCGATGGCGGGGCTCTGCTGGCTCA
>DASQFA010000377.1:0-1578 GCA_035633375.1 Rubrivivax sp. | reverse complement strand
GCGGCACGTGCGTCACCAACACTCAATGCGATGTGCCACAGGCCGAGCCCGCGGGGCCGGCCATCGGCGCGTCGCGTCCGACACCGGCTGCAGCCAGGCGTTCCTCGTAGCGGCGCCAAAGCTCGGCCTGCTCGCTGCCCAAAAAATACAGGTAGTCCCAGGAGAAGATGCCAGTGTCGTGCCCGTCGCTGAAACGCGGCTGCACAGCATAGTGGCCGACGCTTTCGAGCGTCACGATGCCGACCTCGCGCTTGCCCGTCTGCAGCACCTCCTGCCCGGGGCCGTGGCCCTGCACCTCGGCGGAGGGCGAATACACGCGCAGCAACTCGAAGGGCAGCCGGAACACGCTGCCGTCCGAGAAACCCACTTCAAGCACGCGCGAGGTCTGGTGCAGCGTCAATGCGGTGGGCAAGGGAGAACTGGGATTGAGTCCGGCCATGGGGTTGTGCTCGCGCGTCACAAAGGACGAGCAGTGTAGCGCCGGCCCATCACACCAACACCCGCTCGATGCCGCCGGCGTTGGCCCGCTCCACGTACTGCGGCAACCAGTCCGGCCCGAGAATGCGGCGCGCCATCTCGACGACGATGTAGTCGGCTTCGAGCAGACCGTTCTGCAGATCGTCGCTGTAGCGGCTCAAGCCCTGCAGGCAGCTCGGGCAGGAGGTCAGGATCTTCAACGCCCCGGTGTTGCCGACGCTGCCCGTGGCGCGAAGCGCTGCCTCGTCGTTGCGCAGCTCTTCTTCCTTGCGAAAGCGGACCTGAGTGGAAATGTCAGGCCGGGTCACACCCAGCGTGCCGCTCTCGCCGCAGCAGCGCTTGCTTTCCAGCACATTCTGGCCCATCAGCGCCTTGACCGTCTTCATCGGCTCTTGTTGCTTCATCGGGCTGTGGCAAGGGTCGTGGTACAGGTAGCCGGTCGGGCCCTGCGGGCTGCGGCCGTCAGAAGCTGTCGCCGCAAGCGCATCACCCAAGGTGATGCCCTTTTCAAGCAGGTACTCGTGGATGTCGACGATGCGGCAGCCCGGGAAGATGTCCTCGAACTTGTAGCCCTGAAGCTGGTCGTAGCAGGTGCCGCAGCTGACGACCACGGTCTTGATGTCCAGATAGTTCAGCGTGTTGGCCACGCGGTGGAACAGCACCCGGTTGTCGGTGATCATCTTCTCGGCCTTGTCGAACTGGCCCGAGCCGCGCTGCGGGTAGCCGCAGCACAGGTAACCCGGCGGAAGCACCGTCTGCACGCCGGCATGCCACAGCATCGCCTGGGTGGCCAGGCCGACCTGGCTGAACAGCCGCTCCGAGCCGCAGCCCGGGAAGTAGAACACCGCCTCGGTCTCGGCGGTGGTGGCTGCCGGGTTGCGGATGATCGGCACGTAGTCCTTGTCCTCGATGTCCAGCAGCGCGCGCGCCGTCTTCTTGGGCAGCCCGCCGGGCATCTTCTTGTTGATGAAGTGGATCACCTGCTCCTTCAGCGGCGCCGCACCCAGGGTGGCCGGTGGCGCGCCCGTCTGCTTGCGCGCCAGGCGCTGGAACAGGCCGTGGGCGATGCGCTGCACCTTGAAGCCGACACCGACCATGCCC
>DASQFA010000376.1:0-3736 GCA_035633375.1 Rubrivivax sp. | reverse complement strand
GTCTTCAGACACTTCTGCGGCCGCTGCGGGTCGCCGTTGTTTTCGGACGTCGTCGCGACCCCGCAGCTCGACTGGCTTAAGGCGGGCACGCTGGACGACAACTTCCTGGCTCCGGCCCGTCGCGAACAGCTGGTGCGACTCGGCGCAGCCTCGGGTGGCTTATCCCGAAGGCGCGGCCCGCTTCCCCGAAGGCCCACCGGCCGCCTGAAACGGCGGTCGAGCCTGGTTGGTCGAGAGAAGCACGCCGCGTCACGCGACCTGCCGCTCTTGCAGCGATGTCCACGGTGTAGGTTCAGCCAGCTCGCAAGCTGCCGGTGATCAGGTTGCCGATACCGGTGACCGGTGGCTTCACGGCATCGCAACTTGAGTGTCGGCTTTGCGGCAACGAAGTCAGAGACGGGACTACTGAACCGCCGGCATCGACGCCATGCCACGCGGCAGCAACTCGTCCTGCTGCGCGGCCAGGCAACTATGCCGGTCAGTCGGTCAGTCGGTCAAGCGGCCTGGCGCGAACGGCGCGCGCGCACGTCCGTCACGTCGTGGACGCTTTCGCTGGCTTCCTGTACCTGGCGCACCATCGCCGCCTGGCCTTGGCTCATCATTGCCATGATGCTTGGGTTCAGCTCCATCAGGAACTCGCTGTAGTTCTTGATCATGTCCTGCATCATCTGGGCGAAAACTCCCGATTGCATCAGGTTCATGGCCGAACCGGTGGCTTGCTGGAACAGGTTGGCCGCCTGCGCTGTCATCTCAGGCGATGAGGAGAACCGGGGCCGGGTGAGCAGTTCCATATTGCGTTGTACCAGCTTGATGAAGGGCTGAGTCTGGGCGAGCATGAGGTTGTCTTGCATGTTGATTCCTTGGTTTTTGGCGCGGATTGCGGTGACAACGTGATGTTGTCGACCTGCGCCGAAAGCGCCGCCTCTTGGCCACCGCCTGGGTTGGAGACCCGGCGAGGGCCCGAAGGGCGCAGGCGACGGCACAAAGATCGTGCCGCCGGGCGATCGTGGTCTGTGTGTATGCCAGACTCGACCGGGCAGTATGGCAGCTTTGCTCAACCCTACGATTTGATGAATGCAATAGATTGTTACCCTCACGATAGCGACACTTTGCACGATGCGTCGGGCATACGGCTGACTCTGAAGGCTTGGCTGTCAACGCGGCCACACTGCATGCACCCCTGCGGTCCGCGGGCCGCGGCTGGGCGCACGCCGTCTGGTCGCACCCGGCTGTGATGCGCGGCACCACCTGAACATATCCACCCCATCCCTTGGCCCACGACCCCAGCCCGCCGCAATGGCACAGCCTTGACGGCGAGGCCACCGCCGCGCACCTTGAAAGCGACCTCGGCGCCGGGCTGAGCGCCGACGCGGCCGCGTCGCGGCTGGCCCAGCTTGGCCCGAACGCGCTGCTGCAGACGGGCCGGCGCCACCCGTTGCTGATGCTGGCGGCGCAGTTCACCGACTTCATGATCGTGGTGCTGATTGCCGCGGCCGTCATCGCCGGCGTCGTCGGCGAGCCGCAGGACGCCGTGGCCATCGTCGTGATCGTCTTCCTGAACGGCATCATCGGCTTCGTCCAGGAGTACCGCGCCGATCGCGCGATGGCGGCTTTGAAGAAGATGGCCAGCCCGCAGGCGCGCGTGATCCGTGGCGGCCGGTCCGACACCATCGATGCGACGCATCTGGTGCCTGGCGACCTGGTGGAGCTGGAAGCCGGCAACATCCTGCCGGCCGACCTGCGGCTGACCGAACTGTCCGCGCTGAAGGTCGACGAATCGGCGCTCACTGGCGAATCGCAGCCGGTCGACAAGCAGCTGGCAGCTTTGCCGGGAGCCGACCTGCCGCTCGGCGACCGGCTCAACCTGGCCTTCAAGGGCACGGTCGTGACCTATGGTCGCGCGCGTGGCCTGGTGGTGGCCACCGGCATGAAGACCGAGCTGGGCCGCATCGCCACGCTGCTGTCCGGCGAATCCGGCAAGACCCCGCTGCAGAAGCGCCTGGCGCGTTTTGGCCGCCACCTGGCCATCACCGTGCTGGCCATCTGCGCCATCATCTTCGTTGTCGGCTGGTTGCGCGGCGAACCGCCGCTGGTGATGCTGCTGACCGCCGTCAGCCTGGCGGTGGCCGCCATCCCCGAGGCGCTGCCGGCCGTGGTGACGATCTCGCTGGCGCTGGGCGCGGCGCGCATGGTGCGACAGAACGCGCTCATCCGGCGCTTGCCGGCGGTGGAGACGCTCGGTTCGGTGACCTACATCTGTTCCGACAAGACCGGCACGCTGACGCTCAACCGCATGCACGTCGACTGCGTGCTCGCTGCCGGCGAGACCCGGCCCGGCCTGCCCGACAAGCCGGAGTCACCGTGGCGCGAACTGGGCCTGGCCATGGCGCTGTGCAACGATGCCGTGGCCGGCCAGGACGGCGAACTGACGGGCGACCCCACCGAGACCGCCCTGCTGGCCGCGGCACAGGCGGCGGGCCGCGACAAGGACGAGTTGCAGCAGACGCTGCCGCGTGTGGCCGAGATTCCATTCGATTCAGACCGCGCGCGCATGAGTACGCTTCATGGCGACGGCGACGGCGTTCTGATGTTCGTGAAGGGTGCGCCGGAAAGTGTGCTGGCGCGCTGCACCGATCAGCTGGGCGCCGGCGGCGCAGCGCCCGCCTTCGACGCGGCGGCGCTGCAGGACGCGGCCGAGACATTGGCCGCACAGGGCCTGCGCGTGCTGGCGTTCGCGCTGAAGCGGCTGCCGCGACTACCGGAGGTACTCGATGCCGACTCGCTGGAGTCCGGCCTGAGCTTCATCGGGCTGGCCGGCATGATCGATCCGCCACGGCCCGAAGCGGCCGCTGCGGTGGCCGCCTGCAAGGCCGCCGGCATCATTGCGGTGATGATCACCGGCGACCACCCCGCCACGGCGCGGGCGATCGCGCAGCGTCTGGGCCTGATCGTGGAAGGCGGCAAGGTGCTCGGCGGCAGCGAGATGGCAAAGATGTCGCTCGAGGACTTCGAACGCGAGGTCGATACGGTCCGCGTCTACGCTCGCATCAACCCGGAACAGAAGATCGAGATCGTGCGCGCCCTGCAGGACAAGGGCGAATTCGTGGCCATGACCGGCGACGGCGTGAACGACGCGCCGGCCTTGAAGCGGGCCGACATCGGCGTCGCGATGGGCAAGGGCGGCACCGACGTGGCGCGCGAGGCGGCGCACATGACGCTGCTGGACGACAACTTCGCCACCATCGTGACGGCGGTGCGCGAGGGGCGGCGCATCTTCGACAACATCCGCAAGTTCGTCAAGTACACGATGACGAGCAACTCGGGCGAGATCTGGACCATCTTCCTCGCCCCCTTCCTGGGCCTGCCGATCCCGCTGCTACCGATCCACATCCTGTGGATCAACCTCGTCACCGACGGCCTGCCCGGGCTGGCGCTTGCCGGCGAAGGGGCCGAACGCAATGTCATGCAGCGCCCACCGCGCCCGCCCAAGGAAAGCATCTTCGCGCACGGCATGTGGCAGCACATCCTGTGGGTCGGGCTGCTGATGGGCGCGGTCACGCTGCTGACGCAGGCCTGGGCGCTGCACAGCGGCGCGGCGCACTGGCAGAGCATGGTCTTCACGGTGCTGACGCTGTCGCAGCTGGGGCATGTGCTGGCCATCCGCTCGGAGCGCGAATCGTTGTTCACCCAGGGCGTGTTCTCCAACCGGATGCTGGTCGCCGCGCTGGCCCTGACC